>JAYWHF010000491.1:0-2750 GCA_043777855.1 Gammaproteobacteria bacterium
CGCCGTTTTTCTTCAAGCGATTCTTTCGATAATGTTCGTGCGTCTATTTTTTTCATGCATGCATTGTAGCAGCTATATTATTCCGCCGGGTTAATAGTATGGTGTCAAATCCTTCAGATTTAAGTTTTTCTAAGATATCGAGGGGAATAATTTCATCTTTTTTAAATTTACCTGTGTCAATTTCAGCGTTGGTAAATTGAATTGGCGAATTCATGGCTTTTGCTAAGTTTAAAGTTTTATCAGTTAAGTAACTACTTAATTTCCATGCGGAAATATCTGCTTTCTTAGCAGAGTTTTCAAATATAGTAAGGCCACGATTGTAAAAGTATAGCTCATCTTTAATTGTATTTATTACGGCTATTTTTTTAATAGAATTGTAATCTTGATGCGTCATTTGTTGTGCGCAGCCAGATAAAAATATAATAAAACTCATTGCAAATAAGCGAATTAACATAAGGTTTCCTTAGTGGTTGGTGAGGTATTTAATATTTGTTGTGGCTCAAGTTCAATTCTATATATGCTTCCTAATTAATTGTGCATTATCTGATTCATCATCCCATTCTCTTGAATAACCGGCGCGCATAAAATATGAATGGAAGCTTTGCGTAATGTACGCGCAACAAGATTTTAAATTCTCGTAGCCTGCGGCATCTTTTTTTTTCTCAATATCTATCACGGTTTGATCTGTCATTCGCCAAAAAAATCTTGCTAAATGATGTGCTTCATTTGAGTTTTCTGCATAACCTTTTTCTAGAACAGCAAGAACAATGCTGTCATTAAATTGTTGTGCATAGTGAAAGGTAATAGCTTTTTCTTCAGGGTATTCGTATTCGACCATAGTTCATCATCTGGCTGCACTTTCTGTGGTGCTCATATTAAGTTATTTCATCATCCCAAATATCTCCATAACCATTATTGTTAAAATAGATATGCAATGATGTGTAGATGCGCTCAAGCCATTTTTCCATGTCATCGTATTTTCCGCTTAGGGCTTTATCTTCTTCAACGCTTAGGTCTACCATGTGCCAATAGAATTTGGCGATGATTTTGACATCCTCATTAGTGTTAACGCTTCCCTCGTGGAAAATTGTTAAAGCGGTGTTATTTTTTAATAGTGTTGCGTAGTGCAGCACTATTTCTTTTTCTAGTGGATATTTGTATTCAATCATAATGCTACCTGCGCACCTCGGATAACAGTCATTCTATCTGCTACCCATTCTAATTTTGAGCGTAATTAATCAACACGCATTCTTTCTGTTGCGCATAGTAAGTAATGTTGTTTGTTTTTGTCGCGTGGATCAAGAACAAATTTCAGTCCTGGCGGAATATCCGCGTTTTCCAGAACCCAATAAACGGATACCGATTTCCCTGGATTCTTTTTAGATTTCATGCGGTAAATACCCTTCAGGTGTTGCCAGTGCCCTGAAAAAGATAATCCGTGTGCTTCAGAAGGAAGTATCCAGTTGCCGCAGGTTGAAAATATATAGTCGTCCCGCTGAATGCCATTGATGGTTTCTTTGTGAGTGCTAGTGGGGTTCAAAAAAAGAGTAGGGTGCTCGCCTTCTGCGATAGGGCGAGCGTAATATTTTTCAAATCGTTTAATGTAATCTCGCAAATCTTCTAGTGTTTTAAACTGTTCCAAAATATTTCTCCGTTAGTGATAACCTTCGGTAAATACATACAAAGCAACAACAAGACCTAACCTTGCGTTCAAGTTGTTTAATATCAATCCGTAGGTTGGGCTGAGGCACGAAGCCCAACATATCTATATTCAAATGCAACAATAAAAATAACATGTAATCGCTTTTATGTTTTTAAATTGCATGGTGCTGATTTTCGAAACAGAAGTGTTGGAGTCCAACCTAAGCGCTGACCCGAATTTGCCTTTTTAAAAACATGAGCCAATTCTGAGTCCAATTGTTTCTAGAGTAATGGCTTATTCATCAGTGTCATCGGCTAAAGCTGGATCCTCATGTCTTTTAATAAGCCAGCTCTGGTTGCCTATTTGAATCTCTATGTTTCCTTGGTTAACTAGTCGTGCGCCAAATGACATTAGCTGTCCATCAAATTTTGAGATTTGCTTAATCGGTTGTGCTACGTACCGTTCAATGAAAACGGCCATAGTTGGACCTGCTTCATTTTCTAAATGATTCCATGCATCAATTCCGACATATGCTTCCCCACCTGATTGTCGAAAATGTTCTGCGAGTTCGTGCAATCGTGGATTAGGTGTAGGATCCAAAACAAGAAGAATGGGTATAGCTCCTGAATGCATACAATCTCTAGCAAAAGCAAGCTCTTCTCCAAACCTACCTTGGCCACTGGCCGCTATAGTTACACGTAGTTTAAACTCGTAGGCTTCGTTGCGGGAACCTTCTCCATTTGTAACAACTCTCCAGCAATCCACTTGCCTACCTTTACTCGCGTCATCGGAGCGTTTGATGGGTGAGTTTTTTGAGCCTTTGGATTCTCCACCTAGTGCAGCAGCAAGAATTGGCTCAAAAAGATAACCTGTTTCTTGTGCAGACCTATTGTCTAGGTCATAAAACCACTTTCGCCATGTCAGCCAGGACGCCAATGAATCCGGTTGCATGCCCCCATATTCTATTAATGCGCGAGGAGATACTTGAATCATTCGTGGAATTGGTTGTGCGCGCAAAATTAAAGAATATTTTTTCCTTCTTTTATGAATACTTGCTAAGCAAGCTAAATAAGTTTTGAAGTCCGGGATGTCATCAATCCCTTTTAAA
>JAYWHF010000492.1:0-2749 GCA_043777855.1 Gammaproteobacteria bacterium
CCCTGTGGGAGGGTCGATTTAAGTCTTGCGTAGTAGATACGCCGCATTATTTGTTGTTGTGTTTCATGTATATTGAATTAAATCCGGTTCGTGCGGAAATGGTGAATTATACGGAAGAGTATCGATGGTCAAGCTACCACGCGAATGCGTTGGGAAAAGAGACTGCATTGCGAACTCCGCACAGTGAATATTTGCGTTTGGGTAAAACGATTGAAGAAAGATTGGAGAGCTACCGAGAACTTTTTCGCACCTGTATCGAGTCAGATGCGCTAGAGGCGATTCGAAGCGCTGTAAACAAAAATTTAGCTCTCGGCGAAAATCGTTTTAAATTGCAGATTGAGCAAAATTGTAAACGTCGTGTGTCGCCGATGCAGGTTGGTAGAAAACGAAAAGAAACGTTACTCTGACCCCAGTTGTTCATTTTCAGAAGGTGGTCTTGCCAGTAGGGGGTTGGCGTCAATACCTGGTTTTAATTCGGGCGGGGTAACGCATGATATTTTTGTGGGCTATATTGAGCGAGCTTCAGGCGTAACATCATTAACGGGAATAACAAAAACAGTTACCAGTTTGTTTACTAACCAATTCACAATGGCGCCGGTGATTGGCTTCAATTACTATGCCGCTGGTTTGGGTAATTATGATTATTACTTAAATAATTTGGAGGACAGATGAAAAAATTTCAGTTAATTTTTATAACCTGCTGTATGTCTGCATGCGCACTTAAATTTGTATTTAGCGAGTCCGCAGGTTATATCTCTGGCTGAGAAAGAAAAGGGTTTTTTAGTGTTTTACACAATAAAAAAATCAGGTTCTTAGTTAATAATTCTTATACGGCTAAAAGTTCGGAAGTATTATTTGGAGTTGAACATTCCCAAAAAAATGTTAGTTTTCCGTCTTTGCCTATTGCTGAAGCAGAGCCATTTATTATCACGGCATTTTTTGACATGACCGCCATTATCACTTTTGAAAACAATTACAGCCTATTTATAAATGGTAAAACTTATGAACCCATTAAAGTCATCGTGGGTGATACAGATAAAAACATTTACTCGTGCTTGGTTAACGAAACTAACAAATCAAACAACAAAGGTCCTGTCTCTGTCGGTAATAATCAATGCATACTTTTTGTGTTTGATTTTAGTGCTCCTCCGCCCGAGCAAGCGTTTAATCTACAGTTGGTAATGGTGGAGGGGAATGTTAAATCTAATTTAGATGTCGCTTTTACTAACAGGCAGCGTGAATCAATATCTACTCATTAATGTAGCGCGTCACTTTACCATCGTATAATTTGCCAAATTATTTATCGTACAGAAAAGGGGACAGATTTATTTTCGTGAAAACTGGGGTCAGAGTAACATTAAACTAAGTTGAAAATTTCAAGGAAGAAATATGGCAAGATTAAATCTGCAGAAAAGGGAACAGATTTATTTTCGTGGGGGAACTGGGTTCAAAAATTAATTTCGCCGGTATTTATTGGCCGCATGGGCGGGACTTTAGGGCGGACACGATTGAGTTTCACAATAGTCGATATTAACACAGAAAGAAAATAAATCCGTCCCCCTTTTTGGTCCCCTTTTTGTGGAGCTAATTTTTCGGTGCAAGATTTACACGCAATTCGTGAATCGCTCTCAGCGAATCAAGTGTTAGGGCCGGGGCGATTTAAAGCGCAGATTGAATCTGCACTGGAAAGAAAAATCGGTTTTTTGAAACGAGGTAGGCCGGGTAGGGTGATCGGTTAGGAATAAATCACTACGACCCATTTAAATTAGTAATCAACGGAAATTCCAAATGAAAAAAATATCCATCGCACTTTTAATGTTGTCCTTGTCCATAAATGCGTCAGCCATATCCTGGGTGTCTGGAAAAGTTGCTCGCATCTATCCTACTGGAAATATGATTTTATTTAATCTTAAATCTGATCAATGCGGTAGAGGGGTTGATTCAGGCTATTATTATTTTAACTTGGACTCTGAATCCAATAAGGCCTCGTATGCATTGATATTGGCAGCCGCCAATACAGATAAGCCAATAGTAGTGTCACTATATGCAGCCGAAACTGCCTGTCCGGCAAGTGGCGTGAATGTTCAAATTCGTTACCTATATCAAGATTTTTGAAACAAAATCAATAGAAAATCAATAGGGTCAGACTCCATTGATTCTTAAAATAATTGCATTGATTTTTTATTGGTAGCTATTGATCAATCAACAAAGGAGATGAGTATGCCGGAGATTTCACGTTTTCTAGGAATAATTGTGGCGATGTTTTACACTCATGCCCTTCGCACTTCTGACAGTAACTCAGGGTGCCCATCTAATATTTTTAGTAATTTAACCAGTGCGAGCGGTGGTTTAGTTTTGCCCGTTTCATAACGTGAAAAAGCGTTTGCCCCACCACCAAATATTTCGGCGGCTTCTTTTTGATCGAGATGCAAACGCTTACGCACACTAACAATAAAATTGGGATCAACAATGGCGGCGTTTACTTGTTTGTGAAAGCTCAACATCATATCCATTGTGCGCCGTGATTCTTGTGCATCAAGGATGGATTCACCGCAGGCGGTACAGTAATCACCCGTCACTGCTGGCAATAGGGTTGGCTCACCTTTGTAGATGTAGGTTTGATCGCGGGTGTCATGCACCAGTTCGGCGGCACCACAAGTAGGACATTTCATGACTACAACTCCTTAAACGAAACAATTAATACATCATCAATGACGGTTAGTTTTAAATAAACGTCACCTTGTGCGGT
>JAYWHF010000493.1:0-2746 GCA_043777855.1 Gammaproteobacteria bacterium
ACAACCGAACCCAGCGGAATATTACGCAACGGGAGAGTATTGCCCACCTTAATTGCAGCAGCATTTCCTGAGTCAATTTTATCTCCCACACCCAAGCCCTTAGGGGCAATAATGTAGGTGCGCTCGCCGTCTGCATAGCACACAAGCGCTATGTACGCAGTACGATTCGGGTCATACTCGATACGTTCTACTACCGCTGGTATTCCATCTTTGTTGCGACGGAAATCAACAATACGATAATTTTGTTTGTGCCCACCGCCAATATGTCGCGTCGTGATACGCCCAGTGTTATTTCGCCCACCGGATTTAGATTTTTTCTCAACCAAAGGCGCGTAAGGATCACCTTTGTACAAATCCGGATTCACAATACTTACAACAAAACGACGGCCAGGTGATGTTGGTTTGCGCTTTACAATAGCCATTACGTCGGTCCTCTACTCAGCAGGCACGAAGTCAATTTCTTGACCTTGCGCCAATCTTACGTATGCTTTTTTCCAATCGCTTCTTTTGCCAACGCCATAACGAGTGCGCTTGGTCTTACCCTTAACGTTCAACACAGATACATTTTCTACCTTTGTGCCAAACAGCGATTGAATTGCAGCTTTGATTTCAAGCTTGTTTGCAGTAGGGCAAACCTTGAAAACTACTTGATTTGAAGACTCGCCCGCCGCAGCTGATTTTTCTGACACAACGGGGCCGAGAATTATTTTATACAGACGCTCTTGATTCATCCCAGTATCTCCTCAAACTTTTTGAGTGCTGAGACAGTGATGATTACCTTGTCGAAGCCTATCAAACTAACAGGGTCTACACCCTGCACATCAGACACGCCAACCTTATACAGATTGCGAGAGGCAAGGAATAGGTTCTCGCTCATCTCTTCAGTAACGATCAAAGCTTCAGACAAATTATATTGAGCCAGCTTTTGCACCAGCGACTTTGTCTTAGGTGCATCGAGATCAAAGTCCTGAACTACAAGCAGGCGATCCTGACGATTCAATTCAGACAATATGCATTGCAGCGCAGCGCGATACATTTTCTTATTTAACTTCTGATCATGGTCACGCGGTTTGGCAGCAAAGGTAACACCGCCTCCGCGCCAGATCGGACTGCGAATTGTACCCGCACGGGCACGACCAGTGCCTTTTTGGCGCCAGGGCTTCTTGCCGCCACCACGAACTTCTGCACGCGTCAGCTGAGCCTTAGTGCCCTGCCGAGACCCAGCCATATAAGCAACAACAGCTTGATGCACTAGATCCTGATTAAACTCTCTACCGAAGGCAACTTCAGACACATTCAATGTACCTGCGGCACCTGCGGGACTAACAATTTTTAATTCCATCGCGGATTCCCCTCGGATACTTAAGCGCTAGTGCGCGACTTGGTAGCAAGACGCACAAAAACATCGCCGCCTGGAGCTCCAGGAATAGCACCCTTAACAAGAAGCAAATTGCGCTCGACATCAACACGAACCACCTCAAGGTTTTGAACGGTCACACGCTCAGCACCCATGTGGCCAGCCATTTTCTTGCCCTTAAAGACACAACCCGGTGTTTGGCACTGCCCATTAGAGCCACCTACACGGTGCGAACGCGAATTGCCGTGCGTGGCATCTTGCATATGGAAATTCCAACGCTTGATATAGCCTGCAAAGCCCTTACCCTTTGAGGTACCGGTAACATCAATCATTTGACCTACAGAGAAGGCATCTACAGTTATTGATGACCCCACCTCAAACACTTCTTGAGCATCATTACGCAACTCAAAAAGATTGCGCCCAGCCTCTGTATTAGCCTTCGCAAAGTGACCTGCAGCAGATTTTGTAACGCGGGATACACGACGAGAACCTACGGTAACCTGCACTGCAGAGTAACCATCGATTTCTACACTCTTAACCTGAGTGATGCGGTTGGGCTCAACCTCAATCACAGTAACAGGAATGGAAACACCATCATCGGTAAAAACACGAGTCATGCCGCTTTTGCGGCCGACAATACCAATTGTCATTTTACTAACCTCTATAGTGTACGGGGCTCTTACCCGCTATGGCCGCCCATTTCAGAGCGTTACACGGCTGCAGAATACCATTACTCCACAACCTTAACATTTACTTAACCGAGACTAATTTGAACCTCAACACCCGCCGCAAGATCAAGCTTCATGAGAGCGTCAACAGTTTTTTCTGTGGGCTCTACAATATCCAACAAACGCTTGTGTGTGCGTATCTCATATTGGTCCCTTGCATCTTTGTTTACGTGCGGAGAAATCAATATTGTGAAGCGCTCTTTGCGGGTCGGCAGCGGAATCGGGCCACGGACCTGAGCACCGGTGCGCTTCGCAGTCTCAACTATTTCCTGAGTGGAAGCGTCGATTAGCTTATGATCAAAAGCCTTCAGGCGAATTCGAATGCGCTGATTCTGCATGTGAGCCAAACTCCAGTTATTAACTTTAAAAACAGGCCTTTAGGCGCTTAAAATAGAGCCCCTTCAAAAGGAGGCGCATTATTAATGACGAACACCCACGTTGTCAACAAAATATTACTCTGGAATTAACAAATATTACAATACAACACTTTTAACTAAATAAACTTAAAAACCAATCACTTACAAACAAAAAGGACGCCAAAGGCGCCCCTCTCTTTACTGCAACTAACACACACTACTGAATAATTTTAGCCACGACACCCGCACCCACGGTACGACCACCCTCACGAATCGCAAAGCGCAAGCCCTCTTCCATCGCAATC
>JAYWHF010000494.1:0-7609 GCA_043777855.1 Gammaproteobacteria bacterium
GTACAATGGCCACCACATTATTCGGGCGGAGACAATCATGAGCGAGCAAAAAACCACGCACTTTGGCTATGAACAAGTTGCCGTTGAGAAAAAAGCCGAACGCGTAGCCGATGTGTTTCATTCAGTCGCGGCTAAATATGACTTAATGAACGATTTAATGTCTGCCGGAATACACCGATTATGGAAGCGCTTTACCATTGAAGCCTCGGGGGTACGCGCGGGGCACAAAGTACTCGATATCGCTGGCGGCACTGGCGATTTAAGTTATCAGTTTGCAACCTTAGTTGGAAAAGATGGCCAAGTGGTACTCGCTGACATTAACTCTTCTATGCTTAACGTGGGGCGGGATCGCCTGATTGATCGCGGTGTTGCAGGGAATATTCAATTTGCCCAAGCAGACGCACAGTACTTACCCTTTCCTGACAATACCTTTGATTGCATCACCATCGCGTTTGGTTTGCGCAATGTTACTGACAAAGATTTAGCGCTGCGTTCAATGCTGCGTGTACTTAAACCCGGCGGTCGCCTACTGGTACTGGAATTTTCTAAACCGCAACACAATTTACTTGAAAAGGCCTACGACATTTACTCTTTTAAATTATTGCCAATAATCGGCAAGATCGTTACCAAGGATGCCGATAGTTATCGCTATTTAGCTGAATCAATTCGCATGCATCCCGATCAAGAGACCTTAAAATCCATGATGACCGACGCCGGCTTTGTGAATACTGAGTTTCACAACATGACCGGTGGAATTGTGGCATTACACAAAGGGATAAAACCCTAAAACAGCGGCTTTTAACCCAACGACTTTTAAAACGGCGATTAGATTAAACACTCTAGCGCAACATAAAATTCTATCGAAAGAGACAATGCGATGAGCCTACTCTTTACCACCGCCGCATTCGCCAGCGCCGAAAAAATAATTAATGCAGCGCTTGCTTACGACCCTGCCACACGCATCGCGCTAAGCCGGCTTGCACCGAAAATACTCGCCATAAATGTAACGACGCCGGCCATTACTTTATTTTTCGTCCCAACGGAAAATGGCGTTCGGCTGCTAGGCCATTGTGAAGCGGACATTACCACCCAACTGCAAGGCTCACCCTCCGCATTGCTCGCTTTGTTAAAAAGTGAACGCATGAACTTAAAAGATAGCGGTGTGCAGGTTACCGGCAATACGCTTTTTCTCGCTGAGCTACAACAAATATTACAGGCACTGGATATCGACTGGGAAGAAATACTGAGCCAAGTATTTGGCGATATTATTGGCCATCAAAGCGCTGAATTTATTCGCCATAAGATAGGGTGGGCAAAAGATCGCGCAACAAATATCACCCGACTCACGCGCGAATTTTTAACGGAAGAATTACATGCCCTGCCAAGCAAGCCCGAGGTTGCATTTTTTAACCAGCAAGTGGATGACCTTAGATTAGGTGTAGACAGAGTTGATGCAAGAATTCATGAATTGCTAAAAAAAGGCACACACCCAGAACCTACAGAGCGCATGTAAACTGTGATGATTATTTCCCGCATCGTAAAAATTCTGCGCGTTTTCCTGCGCTACCGATTAGACCAACTATTACCCAACGAACGCCTGCCGCTGCGCGTTAAGTTGCTATTGCTGCCTTGCAAATTGTTCCCCGCGTCAACCCTAAACCGGGGTGAACGCTTGCGCCATGCGTGCGAAGAGCTTGGCCCCATTTTTGTAAAATTTGGCCAATTGCTGTCTACGCGCCCCGATTTAGTTCCTGCCGACATAGTTATTGAACTAAACCATTTGCAAGACCGCGTAAAACCCTTCGCGAACGAGGAGTTCCGCGCTATCGTTGAACTTGCACTGGGTGATTCTTTAGAAAATATTTTTAAGGAATACGAAACTGAACCACTCGCATCAGCCTCGGTTGCACAGGTTCACGGCGCAACCTTAAAAAATGGCTGCAAAGTCGTTATCAAAGCCATTCGCCCGGGAATAGCAAAGGTTATAGAGCAAGACGTCGCACTGCTACTCAAACTTGCTCACTTGCTCGAACGCTACAGTGCGGAAGGCAAGCGCATGCATCCAGTAGCTATCGTTGACGATTACCGCATCACTATTTTTGATGAGCTAGATTTACAGCGCGAGGCAGCCAATGCGTCTCAGTTACGCCGCAACTTTTCGAATTCCAGCTTACTGTATGTGCCTGAAGTTTTTTGGGATTACACGCGCAATAATATTATGGTGATGGAGCGTATCTACGGCATTTCAGTTACCGATATAGCCGCACTCAAAGCACAAAATACCGACATGAAAAAACTCGCCGAACGCGGTGTGGAAATTTTCTTCACTCAGGTATTCGAACACAATTTCTTTCACGCTGACATGCATCCGGGAAATATTTTTGTGTCGAGGGAAGCACCAGAATTACCGCAGTACATAGCGGTGGACATGGCAATCATCGGCTCACTCACGCGGGCCGATCAATATTACTTAGCGCGCAACTTGTTGGCGATGTTTCGTCGCGATTATCGCCAGATCGCCGAATTGCACATTCAAAGCCGTTGGGTTCCTGCGCATGTTCGAGTCGAGGAACTGGAAGCGGCCATTCGCACAGTATGCGAACCCATTTTTGACAAGTCACTGCAGGAAATATCTTTCGGTCATGTGCTCTTAAATTTATTTCGCACAGCACAACGTTTTGAAATGGAAATACAGCCGCAACTGGTATTGCTGCAGAAGACGTTACTTAACATCGAGGGGTTGGGTCGCCAGCTCTATCCAGAGCTAGATTTATGGACAACAGCGCACCCTTATTTAGAGCGTTGGCTGAAAAATCGCTTTCATCCAAAAAGCCTTTGGGGAGAACTGAAACGCTATGCGCCAGAATGGATGGAAAAATTTCCGCAAGTGCCGCAATTGGTTTTTAACGGCTTGCAGCAACTACAAAACGTCGGTGAGTTAGCGCCGGAATTGCACAAGGCAGCGCAGCAGTTGCAAACGCGCAAAGCCCCTGCCTTCTATCGGTATTGCGTAGCTACAGTGATTTTTGGTGCAGCGCTCATCAGCGCCAATCCGGCCGCCATTGAAGCATTACATACGTATTGGCAAGCATTCACCCTCACTACACCTACCCTAGTGCTCACCGCCCTAGGCCTCGCGGTAATTTTTTTGAAAAAGTAAACGATCGCCTTGAATCATTCTTATCGAAACATTCTTATCGAAACATTGCTACCGAAACTGTAGTGGTCTAATAGATTCGTACCGACGCAATATGTTATGAATAATTCGCGCTTGGCATAAACAATCCGCCTGCAGGTCGTTTACGGACATCGTAGGGGTTTGCCATGGCTGCGATTAAACGCCGAGGTTGGCGCACATTCAGGCGCGCATGGCCAAACCGAATATTGTCAATTAACAACAGGTCGCCACGCTGCCAAGGAAACACAATGGCATTTGCCCAAGCAGCCTGCTGGATCCGGTGATTTTCTTCCGTGGTAAAAGACCGGCCATTGCCATGCAACACTTGCAGAAATGCATTGCCATCGCGGTACTCATGTCGCACAAACCATTCCAAAGCTTTGCGCACTGGCCATGGATAACGCTCTTTAAAGTGGCGAAAATTAAAAATAAACGCGTCTGCATTGAACATGGTGATACTCAGATAGGGAGCGCCCGTTAAGGGATCGACCATGGCAGCGGGTACGCGCAATTCAGTTGACAGGTTGTCCTGCGCATCCCACATATAAGCCATTCCTTCGGCCGTGAGAAATTTTTCTACCACGGCTTTTTCTTCGGTGGCAAAGGTGTCGCGCCATGTTTTGTGGAAATTTATCCAAGATTTTGCACCAAAAAAGCGACGACGGTACAGGAGCCCGTCCTGCAGCAATTGTTCTTTTAGAGGCTCGCCGAGATCGCGCCATACTGCACTTAAGTCAAACAACGGCGTTTCACCATAGCCCGCAGCCGGTTCAATGCAGAAAAAAGAAATCATTTCAGGGCGAGTGGTTTGATAACAAAATTCTGTGTGCAGGCCAATGATAAACGGCGGTGGTGCTTCCGTGGAGACAAAGGTTTTTTGGGTCACATTCGAACGCGGAGATGCACCGCCATAATTCGTGCGGTATAAATCGTAATCGAGAGCTTCTAATATTTTTTGATAGTCTTCTGCGGAGCTCAGCGGTAAATCCCGGAATAGCAGTACGCCCTGCACGTGCAATTGTTGTTTAATTAAATCAGCGTGGTCACCAAAAAAATCAATTAAACCAGCGGTGGATGCAGTGGCTTGGCCGATGGCATTGGCGCGAACCACAAAGTCCTTTCCGGATACTTTTGAGACTCGACTTTGTTCAGGCAAAGTCAATGACTGTAAAGGTAATTCCTTCATTTTTATCGCTCTCATTCAAAGGGTAATTTTTCCACTAACGCCATCCTTAAATGCCCGAGTGGTTGACCCACGGCAGCGCCCTCAGGAGATATTAAGTAGCGCTGCGAATAATCCGCAGGGCTTAAATCCTCCACAACACGCAAACCAAATGGACTCACGACATGAGGCAATTCAGCAACCTCTGAGCCAAACAGAAAAGGCTCATTATTTTTCTTTAACCAGCGCTGCATACTTACACCGCCGTAGGTGTCGGTAGCGCCATTGACGAAACTTTTTAGGGAATAATCAAACACCATGCGACTGCCGCTCACCGCAGCGCCGATTAGCTCACGAAATACAGCTAATACGGCATCCTCCGGCAAGTAATAACTAACGCCTTCCCAGATAAAAAGTGTTTTCTTGGAAAGCCTGAAGCCCGCTTGGGTAAGTGTGGTAATTAGGTCACCCTGGGTGAAATCATGGGCTAGGTAGTGGGTATGAGCAGGCTGCGACACCCCGCGCATCAACATGCGCTCGCGCTTGGCCTGCTGCGTGGATTCCAAATCAATTTCAAAAACAGGAATTGTGCCGCGCTCCTTAGCAAAGCGCATAGCGCGCGAATCATAACCGGCTCCCAGAATAACCACTTGTTCAAACCCATCGTGCAATGCGTGGCGCAAGTGTGTGTCGATAAAATGAGTACGCGCCAAGAAATAGCTGTAACTGCCCGGTGATAAGCGCTCAATCAAGCGTTTTGACAGGGACGATGGCAGCGCCAATAGACTCCGGTAAAACGCGCTGGTGACAAAATCGCGCGCCAAATAGTCTGGATTGCGCACTGACGGTTCCGGCTCTCCGCAGGAGGCCGCCCGCAGCGCGGCAACGGCTTCTGCAGATTGAGTCGGTTTCCGCCTTTTCGCGGGTGCCGCTCGCATTGAGTGCCCAAACTTAAGCAACATCGATTTGACTGGCATAGGCTAAAAGCACATGCCCCTCCGCGCGACCGCCCTTAGCATCGCTAAACACACAGTGGGCATTTACGAACACTGTATCGCGACGGGAAAACAAGGATGTAATTTTTAGGGTTGCGCTAAAGTCCGCCGCATCGACTATTTTTTCAAAGCGTGTTTCAGTTTTCAAAATCAACATAGACGACAATTGATTATCGAAAAATTTCTTCGGCGTTAGCTGTTTGAGTTTGGTGCGGGTTCCGAGAGTAGCCCAAGCTTCTGTTAGATTTGCAAATACCCCTTGAGTAATGCCATAACCCAACGTTGTGTAGGCTAATTGATTAAAGCAAATGAGAAATTCTACCGCGTTAAAATGACCCGTACTCTGTATGTAGCAACTGGTTGGAATTGAAAACCGGCCTTCCGATACCAATAAAGGTTCATCTTTTGCGTACTTTTCAGCACCACCTACCTGAACAAAAGATGCACTGCGCAGGTAATCGGTTTGTGTTGGCAAATAGGGCTGTAATACTTTTAAGAGGAATTCTCTGGGTATAGCGCCGACACACTCAGGGCGTGCTGGGGAAAACACAATCGGTGTTGCCGAATTATTATGCCAAACGTCCGTTGCAAAGCTTGTTGCTGTCATCACACACCCCCACTCAACTCATACCCATCCTTAATGATAATGCGATAAACAATGGTCTCTTCTTCCAACTGCGTATCGCCGTTTACGGGGTCATTGGCAACTGCCAAACGACCCGCTTTGTGTGCGAAAAAGCGATTGTCCCACAAAATCATATCGCCCAACGCCCACTGGAACTCGTGAATAAATTCAGGTTGCTCGACAAATGCAAACACCTCGTCTAAAAATGCGGAGGCATCGTCCGTGCTCATATCCTTAATTCCAATGGTAAATCCGCGCGTCGCGTAAAGCACGGAATTGCCCGTAACTGGGTGTTGGATAACAGCGGGGTGAACCACCGGCGGCTGCACTTGGTGAATCATTTGTAAAATCTCGGCGAGATCTAAACCCGCATCTTCCGCGCGTACTTTGTAACGCCATTTGCCGCTGTGGATAAATTCCATACCCTTCAGACGTTCGCGCATGCTGGTTGGCATGGCAATGTAAGCCTGTTCCATATCGATAAAAAGGGTTGTGCGACGCGTTTCTTTCGGCACCCGCTGCGGATACAGCAAGGTAAGGGGAATGGGCTCTTGCATAAAACTGGTGTCTGAATGCCAATAGCCTCCGGTTCTCGCGACGCCCATTTTTTTTCCATCTTTTTTTACATTAGATGAAACAAAAATGAGTGGAAAATCAGGATGATGATAATTGGATTGCAGATAAGGAACTGGCTCGCCTAAGCGCGCCGAAAAGTCACAAAACTGGGTCTCGCTTAGGGCTTGATCTTTAAAGATAATCAATTTATGGGTATATAAAAGCTCTTTGATTTGAGCTAAATCACTGGGGTGTTTCGCATCAAACTCACTGACGACAACACCAACGCGACTTTTTTCATATTGACTGCACTGCATTTCACGCTCCTCCTTAAATAATCTCTGGTGACGGTGTACTTTAGACAACACACGCGTTCTAACACCAGCGACAAAAGTCCGATTTGGCTGTGATGTATTCACATGGAGCAGTATACGAAAGGGGCAGGGCTAAACATTGTAAGCACTACGCCAACTGATCAGGCCGCTCACCCAAGGTCTTTGCCATTTCATTGGTAGCGCGAATTAGGGCATCAACAATGCCCGCTTCGCGCGATGCGTGCCCCGCTTCACGAATAATATGCAACTCTGATTCTGGCCAAGCTTTGTGCAGAGCATAGGCGTTATCGAGAGGACAGATAACATCGTAGCGGCCATGCACAATGACACCGGGAATGCCGGCTAACAAATAAGCATTCCGCAGAATTTGATCCTCGGAGAGAAACGCTTTATTAATAAAATAATGCGCTTCAATCCGCGCTAGCGACAAAGCTCGGTGCGTTTCCGTAAAAGAATCTATCACTTCCTGACACGGCCGCAAGGTTGCCGTGCGGCCTTCCCACAAGGACCACGCTTTTGCCGCGGTCATTTGCTGAATTTGATTGTCGCTGGTGAGATGGCGATAGTAAGCGCCAATGATATCGTGACGCTCTTCTTCAGGAATTGGATGAATAAAATCTTCCCAGAAGTCCGGAAACAATCGGCTAGTGCCAGATTGATAAAACCAGTTCAGATCTTCTGGACGACAGAGAAAAATTCCTCGCAAAATTAAACCCCGAATACGTTCGGGATAGGTTTGCGCGTAGACCAAGCTCAAGG
>JAYWHF010000495.1:0-2745 GCA_043777855.1 Gammaproteobacteria bacterium
CCGTCACAGTATTTGAGGTGACAGATGCACTTAAATTAGCGTTGCTTACGTCAGTAAAGGTAAACGGATCGGGGCTGGTATCAACAGGTTTAGTGGTCACATGAAAATTGTCCGCCACACCGCCGATAGAGACAATTGCAGTGACACGAGTATTTGGCGTTGCGGCCGCAGTAGCGCGGAGTTGTATATCCTGATTAGCATTTACCGTGCCTGTTTGGCTCGTAAATGCTCCGCCATCTATTGCATATTCACCACCGACGATGGAAATAGACGTTGCTGAGGCAATTCCGGCAATACGGAGTGTATTTGAAAGGACAAGACTGTCGAGCTGGGCTTGGCTAACATCAAAAAAATCAAAGCGGTCAGGTAATTGCGCCGCTGCCGCAACGGCAGTAGTGACTTGAAAGTTTTTACTGATTCCCCCCACTACGAGCGTGGCTGAAGTAGCCGTGAGCGCCGCGTTGGCACTTCGCAATTGCAAAACAATTTTCTGATTCGGTCCTACTGTGCCAGCAGCACTGGTAAATGGGCCGTCATTAATGGAATAAAAGCCACCTTTGACATCAACAGGTATCGCGGAATCTATACCGGTGATGCTAATGGTGTCGGATTTCACATCTGTATTGCGGTCAACACCGTCGCGGTTAATAAAACTGAAGGCATCGGGTATTAAATCTGGTGCAGGTTGATTCTCTTTTCCGCCCACGGCAGCAAAAAGATCGACTAAATGCTTGCCATCAAGGCGTATATCCGTGGTTTTAGTCCGAGTAATAGTTGCTGCTAAGCTAAAAGTTGCCGAACTTGTAACGAGTTTATCGTGTATTTGCGCCACAGTAAGTTCGGGTTGAGCAGACCATAAAACAGCCGCACTACCGGCAACTAATGGCGCTGAAAAGCTGGTGCCATTTTTTGAAGCATATCCACCATTCGTTGCGCTCGCGGCATAAATATCTTTTCCCGGCGCAAAAATATCGACATAGAGGGTATTGGAGCAAAGGGTATTGCCTTCCCATTGCGCTAAGTTGTTATCGGCATCGGTGGCACCAATCACCAGTAATCCTTTGGCCAAGTCAGCACCGTTTGCACATTGGCCAAGGGAGTTATAGCGGGCAGGGTAAACGTTTTCCAGTTTACAATCGTTGCCAGTACTTGCGTTGCCTGCGGCTGCGACAATTAAGCGCCCACTATCAATGGCACTGCACATAGCGTCGCGAATTTGATTGCCAGGGTCTGTTGCCGTGGCCGCACTAATGTTAATAACCCGGATATTTTCTTCCGCCATGCTCAAGGTAATGAGCTCGCTCATTTTGTATTGGCTGCCGCCCTTACCAATAAAGCTAAAAGGATAAAGCTCTGTATTCCAAGCGACGCCTACCAGCGCTGTGCCATCTTCTTTGCGCGCGCCAATTAAACTGGCCACACCTGTACCATGGTCAATGGTGTCTTCGGAATAGATACTGCCTTTGCAATTCAGTTCGGAATTGGTGCAATTAACGCCAAAATCAATCACCGCCACACTCGACTGCTCATCACCACCGCCTACCATTGCCCAAGCTTGTGGCGCGCGAATACGTTCGAGATACCATTGGCAGGCTAGGCCATTGCAGGGTAAACCACCAGGTTCAATCTGGTTGAGCACTAGTGCATTCGGTGTCGCATCGACAACATTCGCTTTACTTTTGGTGGTGGTTAAAGCAGAAAAAAGTTGAGTGCTAGTAGTACTGCCCGCTATTTCTACAAGGTATTGACGCAATGCGGGTATGCAGCCCACCACTTGGCCCTGGACGTCGGCCATGATGGCATTTACCTCGTTTAGATCTGGCGGCACTGTGTCCGCCAGAGTCACAAGCATTTCGTTAGCGAAAACATAGGAGTTAGAACTGGGGTCTAATACGGCTCTTTCAGGGTTAGAGGGGCGTGCCACAGACGGACAACCGCTTACCCAAAAGCGGCCTGTACCTGAGGACACTTCAACGCCTTTGTGGTCGGCACGAACCCGATAAAATTTTTCTTGAGAAGAAACGCTACTCAATACCAATTGACCAGAATAGGTTCGGTCACCGCGAAATGCATCTGCATCGACACCGTCATCTTTCAGTTGGGCCACGCTGGGTTGCACGACTACGCCATTTTTGTCGACCTCATCCATGATCAACTGATCAGGATAATAGGTGCCGCGCACCACAGAAAGAAACTTGATCGGTACGCCGGTTGGCGATGGTGGTATGACAATGGGGTTGGACGTAGGGGCGCCCAAGGTAAGCGTGGTAATAACGGGTGGAACTTCCGTTGCAGTAGAGGTGGCGACGGCTGATGTTGCTGCTTGAGAGACCGCCGCTAAGGAAGTCGTTCCTGGCGTAGTGGTAACCGGTGGATTTACGTTCTTGTCGCCACCTCCGCCGCCACCGCAGGCGAGTAGCACCGAGATTAAAGAAACTAAAAGCACGACGCTAAAAAAACGACGACAGGTGGTAGTAACCATGGTTTACTCAATCTCAATCAATAAGCAGGGGCTGCAGGATAAGTCTGAGTAAGGAAGGAGAGAGGAGATAGGTTACAAAACGATGGTGTATCGCAATGAATGTTGAAACGGTTTATGCCCGCATCCCAGCTCTTTCCTTACGTTCAAACAAAAAATGTTACGTTATAAAAAACAGATTGAATTTTACCCCTAAAGGTGACGGTAAACCAAGCATTTTGTCACATCAAATGACTTTGGATTGCTAGTACCAGATGGTTTGATGT
>JAYWHF010000496.1:0-7600 GCA_043777855.1 Gammaproteobacteria bacterium
CAATCACCTCGGTCATGGTTATTTTCTTGAAGATGGATTTGAAACGGGCGACGTGTTTGACCGCAACTTGGCGATTCGCACACATAAACCCGCAGAAAATGTGGCACTGCTCCCCAGTGACACCCAAGGCGGGAAGGCCTCACGAGGCCCGTCAAGTTTTTGGATATCGAATCCGGATAACACCTTCACTAATAATGTGGCGGTAGGCTCTGACGGGTTGGGTTTTTGGTTCGACACCGAAGATAAGGTTGCGCAGCCATCGCTAAACGCCTTCCCTGAATCAGGATCAGTGAACCCCACAACCACACCACTTGGGAAATTCGATGACAATTTAGTGCATTCGTCGAGTATGGGTCTGTCGCTGTGTAGCGAATCAAGCGGTCATAAAGGTTATCAGCCTAGCAAGCAAGCACCTGCGGTATATAATCGCTTTACAGCCTACAACGCAGGTGATGGCGGTATCTGGCCATGTCAAGACAATCACGTGTTCAACGATTTTCGTATGTTGGATACAGGAAAGCCAGGAGATAGAACGGGTACTTTTGTCTCGCCAGATGCGATGACCGTTCAGAATAGTTTATTCGTTGCTAACTCAAAGCTTACTTCTCCTGCGCAAAAGCGCGTGGCTGTTGGCATGTATGATCAGGGTGTTTACTTCAAGAACGTTCATTTCGAAGGTTATAACTTTACGAGCGACAGCTCCGTATTTCAGGCTAATGGTGGTTCACAACAATTCGCCAGTTCGAGAATTGAAAACAATACATTTAAAGACAGTCCTTTTATTTACCGAGGATTACCAGCGTCATTTTCCAACTTGAATTCCATCGTTCATGACGTTGATGGCTCACTAGGCTTTGGTCCCAATAGTGTCATAGTGCCAACTCAGTCCAGTCGATCAGACACACGGATTTACACAACACCTGAATGCGCAGCGGTGGCGCTTAATCCCGGCATTTATCTCTGCCCCAACTCGTTTGCATCAATGGATGTGTGGGTATATGACGGAAACACGCCACTAAAAGATGAAGAAATGACTGTTCGGAATTCGCAAGGCGTGGAGTTCACGTCTGGTCATGGACCAGTAGGAGTCATCCCGTGGGTCTCAGTTCTGGTTCCACTCAACGCGCAAGGAACCAACAGAGAATTAACTTATATTTTACCGGCAGATACCTGGACTAAAGCAGATCGGGTGCGCTTTCAAATCGATCGCGGCAAACCAGGACCAAATCAAGTCGCCTACTTCATCGTTAAAGATGTGCCATCAACAGTTAAGTTTAAAGGAACCAATATGAAGCTGGTCAACAGCGTTGACAGCGTTAAAGCTACAGCAAACTCTTGGTATCGCTCAGGTTCAACTCTTTATGTCGCTATTAAATTGAATGGTACTGAATGGGCTGAAACTAAGGCAGACGAATCTATCGAGTGGTAATCAAATTGTTTTTCTAAGCTTTTCCAATTTAGGCGTCTTTGACGCCTTTTTTGGGGCACGGTTCAAATCAGGGTGCCACTTGACTCATGGCTAGCAGATCATCCTTCGACCACTAAAGCTAAATTATAGCCACGTGCTTGGGCGTATAATAGCTCATTCCTCACCAATATTTATGGGAATGACATGTTGAACTCAACCGCTATTTCACCCTCCTCACATGCCGCAAGAAACATGAGTCCTGAACAGAATAAACGTGTAGCGATTGTCGCGTTTACTCACACAAAGATAATCACTGAGCAATGCGCTAAATGATCTTACTAGCGTTCCAAGTATTTGAGCTTGCCGGGCACTCCATCCCAGTCTTCTGCGTCAATCGGTGATTCTTTTATTTCTGTAATATTGGGCCAGATCTCAGACAGCTCTGCATTGAGCTCTAAAAACATGGCTTGATCTTCGGGTAGTTCATCTTCAGAAAAAATAGCGCCTACCGGGCACTCAGGCTCGCAGAGTGCGCAATCGATGCACTCGTCTGGATGAATAACCAAAAAATTGGGGCCTTCATAAAAACAATCCACGGGGCACACTTCCACGCAATCTGTGTGCTTACATTTAATGCAATTTTCCCCAACTACAAAAGTCATAGGTGACTCCAAGGTTATTCATCTAACAAAATAGGCCGATCCAGAAGGTCGCATTCTAAACAGGCTTGGCTCTTTTGGGTAGTATTTTGGTCGCCGGTTTAAATTTATCGCTTTCTAAATTTACATCGCTGTCTGATTTATTCGTTGCCGCAATTGAAATTATTTACCTTTGGTGTAGAGCTCCTTCAGCCGATACAACTGTTCTAAGGCTTCGCGTGGCGATAAGTTATCTGGGTTAATTTTTTTCAAGGCGTCAATGGCGGGATTAGGTAATGCGTCAAATAATCCAGACTGCTGTGGCACTGTCGGTGTAAAGCTCTTGATATTCTCGTCATCACCCGCTGAATTAAATGGCCGGGTATTGGATGCTTGTTCTGGGTGAATACCTCGCTCGAGCAAATGCAGTTGCTCTTGCGCCTGAGCCAATACCACAGCAGGAATTCCTGCTAATTTTGCCACTTGCAGCCCATAGCTTTTACTCGCGGGGCCCTCTTGCACTTTGTGTAAAAACACAATGTTGTCGTTATGTTCGGTGGCATTTAAATGGACATTGACTATGCCTGAAATAGTCTCAGGTAAGCTTGTGATTTCAAAATAGTGAGTCGCAAAAAGGGTAAATGCTTTTATCTCTTCAGCAAGATGTTTTGCACAGGCCCAGGCCAGCGCCAAGCCGTCAAAAGTGCTGGTACCGCGCCCGATTTCATCCATTAAAATGACACTCTTCGCGGTAGCATTGTGAAGAATATTTGCCGTTTCCGTCATTTCAACCATAAAGGTTGAGCGGCCCCCGGCAAGATCGTCCGACGAGCCTATACGCGTAAAAATGCGATCAACAATCCCGATGCTGGCCTGTTTGGCGGGCACGAAGCTGCCAATATGTGCGAGTAAAATAATCAATGCCGCCTGTCGCATATAGGTTGATTTACCGCCCATGTTCGGGCCGGTCACGATTAACATGTGCCGCTCACTGTGAAACTGTAAATCATTGGGCACAAAAGGCGCTTGGGTGACTTGCTCTACAACCGGGTGACGCCCACCAAGAATGTTGATGCCACTTTCTATGCTGAGCGTTGGTCGACAAAAGGTGAGGGCATCGGCCCGTTCGGCGAGCGTGGTTAGCACATCTAACTCGGCCACCGCGGTCGCCGAGTCTTGCAAGGGAATTAGTTGCTCGTTGAGGAGATCCAGCAGTTCATCGTAAAGTGCTTTTTCGCGGGCAAGTGCGCGGCTCTTGGCGGAGAGTGCTTTGTCTTCAAACTCTTTGAGTTCGGGGGTGATGTAGCGCTCCGCATTTTTGAGCGTCTGACGGCGTATGTAATCAGCGGGTGCTTTTTCCGACTGCGCGCTGGTGAGTTCAATAAAATAACCGTGAACGCGGTTGTAGCCTACTTTGAGTGTTGATATTCCTGTTCGTTGACGTTCGCGCGTCTCCAAATCCAGTAAATATTGCCCGGCATTCGTGCTGATATTGCGCAAATCGTCGAGTTCGGCATCATAACCCTCTGCAATTACACCGCCTTCGCGAATGACGACGGGAGGGTTTTCTGTGATGGCTCGCCTTAATAAATCTACTAGCGCTGGAAAAGTGCTGATTTGCACGGCAAGTTGTTGGGTGAGTGGAGCGGTTTGTTTGGCGAGCTCAGATTGTAATTCTGGATAGCAGGCCAGCGACATCATTAACCGAGAAAGATCGCGCGGCCGCGTGGAGCGTAGGGCCAATCGGCCCAGAATCCGCTCCATATCGCCTATCTGTTTCAAAACGTTATTAAGCGTCTCAAAAGTGTAATTGAGCTGGAGATTGGCAATGGCGGTTTGGCGTAAATTTAGTTGGCCGATATCGCGCAGGGGGCGATTCAACCAGCGACGTAAGAGCCGACTGCCCATGCTAGTAGCGGCGCGATTTAGAACAGAAAAAAGCGTGTGTTCGTCACCGCCGTTTAGGTTGATATCCAGTTCTAGGTTGCGGCGAGTGGCGGCGTCCATAATCACCGCTTCGTCACGGTTCTCGTGCGCAAGACTACGCACGTGGGGCAATGCAGTGCGCTGGGTTTCGCGCGCATAGCTGAGCAAGCACCCTGCCGCACAGAGCGCTGTTTTGAGGTGCTCACAGCCAAAGCCCGCAAGATCTTTGGTGCCGAATTGCTGTACTAGCAAACGCTCAGCTGTTTCCAATTCGAATTCCCAAGGCCCACGACGACGCAGACCCTTGCGGTTTTCAGTGAGGGCGGCTGTAGTCAAATGGTCACTGATTAATAGTTCTACCGGGCTTAGACGTTCTAATTCGCTGAGGGCGGCGTCCAAACCTTGCACCTCTAAGACCAAAAAACGACCGCTGGCCATGTCCAAAGACGCAATGCCGTAGGTGCTTGTTTGGAGGTCGCTCCCGGATTGGTGTAAAGCCACCAATAAGTTATCGCGACGAGAATCGAGTAGGGCCTCATCGCTGACGGTACCCGGCGTCACTATGCGCATCACTTTGCGTTCGACGGGCCCTTTACTTGTCGCTGGGTCACCGATTTGCTCGCAGATAGCCACAGAAATGCCAGCTTTTACCAGCTTTGCGAGATAGCCATCCGCTGAGTGAAAGGGAATGCCCGCCATAGCAATGGGTTCGCCGTTGGACTTACCGCGAGCTGTTAAGGTGATATCCAGTAGCTCGGACGCTTTTTTGGCGTCATCAAAAAATAGCTCGTAAAAATCGCCCATGCGATAAAACACCAGTTCGTTCGGGTGTTCTGCTTTGATGCGCAAATATTGCATCATCATCGGGGTGTGAAGGTCAGCTTGCTGTGTCGTCGAGTTCATTGGCTTATAGTGTCTGTTGATGCGCAGCCGGGCAGAGTAACAAACCTTTGTTGTTCTGAACAATTGAAGTTGCCTTGCCTTACGTTTTAGATGGCTTTTGGAGAAATAGCGTGCTTATACTTCGCCGTCGATAAGGTGCCGATTAGCCTAGCCGCGCGGCAACTAATTTTTTGCGTGGCAGCCATTTTTTTGCGTGGCCACTAAAATTTTGTAAGTTCAACAGCGTTATTCAATCGCGAATATCTACCCTTTACCGTATTCCATTTAGACGACTGATCTAGGAGCCTATCCGTGAAATTACTACGTCAACTGCTAAGCCAAACACTTAACTCAACACTTAACCAACCACTCACGCAACCATTCAAGCAGCCATTAAACCTAGGCCTCGCGGTAACGATTGCAATTACCCTTGTTGGCTGTAACGCTAACCCATTGGGAGCTTCCAAAAAAACCATGAATCACGCTACATCTGTGCCCATTGTTGACATCAATCCTTTTTTTAAGCCCAGTACTTTGCCGCTATTTTTTCCACCCTTCGACAAAATTAAGGATAGCGATTTTGCGCCCGCGTTTGATCGTGGCATGACGGATAACAGTCGTGAAGTGGAGTTCATCGCCAACAACAAAGAAATTCCGAGTTTTGAAAATACTATTTTAGCCCTTGAGAAATCGGGGCAGCTTCTGTACCGGGCAAGCGTGGTTTTTGGAAATTTAACCAATGTTAATACCAATGACACGCTTGACGTTTTAGATGCTGAATATTCACCGAAATTCGCCGCACATAGCGATAGCGTTTATTTAAACGCTGCATTATTTCAACGAATTAAAGTGCTCTATGATCAACGTACAACACTTGGATTGGATGATCAGGGCCTTCGCTTAGTGGAGCGCTACTACAATGATTTTGTTCGTGCAGGAGCAAATCTCTCTGAGGCGCAAAAAAATCGCATTAAAGAAATGAATGCGGAGATGGCAACACTCACCACAGAGTTTAGTCAAAATGTATTGGCTGAAGTTAACGATTCGGCGGTGATTGTTGATATTCGCGGTGAGCTTGCAGGTTTGTCAGATGAACAAATTTTGGTATTAGCGGAGGATGCTAAAGCGAAGGGCATGGAGGGTAAATACCGCATTGCGCTACTCAATACGACCATTCAACCGCTTGAGCCTGAATTAGATAATCGTGCGTTACGCGAACGTATTCACAAAGCGTCAATCGCTCGCGGTAGCCGGGGCAATCAATGGGACAATCGTCATATAGTGTCCCGTGTTGCAAAGCTTCGCGCTGAGCGCGCTGCAATTATGGGTTTCGCGAATTATGCGGCGTTCAGCTTGGTAGATGAAACGGCTAAGGACCCAGAAGCTGTGAATAAAATGTTAGCTCAGCTAGCGCCACCTGCTGTCGCGAATGCGCGTAAAGAAGGTGCGGTATTGCAGGCGATGATTAATAAAGAGCAAAAAGCAAAAGGCCTAAAGCCTTTTAATCTTGAGCCTTGGGACTGGTCCTACTACACCGAAAAAGTGCGTAAAGCAGAATACGATTTCGATGAGTCGCAACTGAAACCCTATCTTGAATTTAATAGCGTGATGGAAAACGGCGTTTTCTTTGCGGCAAATAAACTTTATGGGTTGACGGTAAAACGTCGCAGTGACTTACCTACCTATCATCCAGATGTTAGTGTTTATGAGGTGTTTAACGCGGATGGAACTACGCTTGCGCTAATGATTGTTGACCCCTATGCGCGCGCATCAAAACGCGGTGGCGCTTGGATGAGCTCTTATGTCGATCAATCGCAATTAATGGGTACTAAACCGGTGGTGGCACTGCATTTAAATGTCACCAAACCCACCCAAGGCAAGCCAACGCTAATGACGTGGGATGACGTCAATACGGCGTTTCACGAGTTTGGCCATGTATTACACGGTATGTTTTCCGATGTGAAATACCCGTATTTTAGTGGCACAAATGTGCCGCGCGATTTTGTCGAGTTTCCATCGCAAGTCAACGAGATGTGGGGAAGTTGGCCAGAAATACTCGAAAATTATGCCAAGCATTGGCAGACGGGTGCTGTCTTGCCAAGAGAACTTCTGGATAAAGTGCTCGCCAGTGCGAAGTTCAATCAGGGTTTTGTTACGGCATCTTATCTTGGTGCGGCCTTGCTCGATCAGCGTTGGCATCAAGTTGCAGCAAATCAGCTGCCCGATGCAGCGGGCGTTTTAGCCTATGAAGCGAAAGTGCTTAAGGAGGTTGGTTTAAATTATGCGGCGGTTCCACCGCGTTATCGCACGAATTACTTCAGCCACATCATGGGTGGATATGCGGCAGGTTACTACGCGTATATTTGGTCTGAAGTGCTCGACGCGGGTACCGTAGAGTGGATCAAGAAAAATGGCGGCCTTACACGCAAAAATGGCGATCGTTTTCGCACGACCTTGCTGTCAAAAGGTGGGAGTAAAGATGCGCTGCAACTTTATCGCGATTTCTCCGGTGAAGAACCTAATATTCAACCACTGCTGGAGCGGCGTGGTTTAACGGCGAAAAAATAGGGAAAAAATGCTGAGAAAAGCTGGGCTTGATAAAAAAAGAGCGGTTAAAGACTATTTTTTATTGAGCACAGCCAACAACAATACCCAAAAACACAAGACCACGTTAAATAACGGAATTTGCAGCTGGTTGGGCATTGAATAAATAATGGCTACGGCCGGCAACCACACCAACCAATTA
>JAYWHF010000497.1:0-7599 GCA_043777855.1 Gammaproteobacteria bacterium
ACTGGCTTGGTTTCTGCTGGCTTGGTTTCTGCTGGCTTGGTTTCTACTGGCTTGGTTTCTGCTGGCTTGGTTTCTGCTGGCTTGGTTTCTACTGGCTTGGTTTCTGCTGGCTTGGTTTCTGCTGGCTTGGTTTCTGTTTTCTTCGCATTTCCGAGCTTGACACTAGTTGGCTTAGTATCGGCCACACTACTTACATCCTTAGCTATAGTTGTCGCAGCAGATGAAGTAGTAGCGTAATTCGCTCCAATACCAACTACAGTAACACCACCAGTATCACTTGAAGTTACTGTATTGACTGCAGGTGACAATGACGTAGTAGAAATTGGAATTACTACGGAGGAGGAAACAGTGGCAGCTTGCTTGACGTCTTCTGCCCATGGTTGATACCCTGTAGCAATCATAGTAGCCAAAACAATCGCACCTAGCGTAGAACTTCCTAGAATAGCTCGGGGAACAAATTTTTTCAATGAGAAGGCATTGCCTGAGATTCCAAGGGAGTGATACATTGGCTTTGTAACCCCTTGAGCACTTAAAATTTTGGAACCATCTTTAGGTATATGCATTACAACAACAGTTGTGTTATCTTGATTTTGCTGATTACGAGCAATTACTTTTTTCACAAGTCGATCACACGCTTTTTGCGGATCACCATGTAACTCATCTGCAATTTCCAGATCACTCAAAACGCCTGATAATCCATCTGAGCAAAGCAATATCCAGGCACCAGATTGTAATTTTATTGATCCCGTTGGAATACCACTGATTATTGGAATTTCTTTTCGCCCGAGATTACTCGTCAATTGGTTGCGCAATGGGTGTGATTGCGCTTCACTTAAAGATAATTTACCTTCAGTCACGTCCTTCATTAATGTTTCAAAGTGATTATGATCATTTGAAAGCTGAATAATTTCATTATTTTCAAATAAGTAAATCCGACTGTCACCAACACTTAGCCAAAATAATTCGTGATTTCGTATAACTGCCGCAACGAGTGTTGTACCCATCTTGTCAGCACGATGCAGACGCATTGCTTCGGCATATACAACAGCATTCGCTCGATGTACTGAACGCAATAATGCATCATTTGGTGTTTCGGATTCGGATTTTGTTTTATATGAATCAATAAATACCTTAATTGCATGACTGCTAGACCAGAAACCATTCTCTAGGCCACCCATACCATCTGCCAAAACGCACAAATAGCCAGCATGTTTAGCAAAATCTAAATCTGCAAACGAACTAAAACCAAATGCATCTTGTTGGGAGTCACGATGTCCCATATGTTGTGCATTTGCGGGACTAACGCCTAGGCTTGCAGGCAGTGCTATTGAATTACGCATAAAGTGGATTTAATTAACTCTAAAAAGGTAGAAATTTTCAAGTATGGGAGTTATAAGGATGATCGAATAGTTCGCGAGTGAGTCAGTAAGAACTATCCTCCAGACTCCATCCAAATAAGTCAACAATAGTTTCGATTTTCATTATTCATTCTTGGTGAGTTATTCGTCAAGGATTTTTGACCAGGCGAAAACCGATGTCATCGTCTCGAACGTCTAGACTCCATGTATTGCGAATTGCTGAACGCAACTGCATAGGGCTACTGCTCCATGAACCACCGCGAATCATACGAAAATGACATCCTTTTCCCGATAAATAGGCTGTACCGTCTACTGGTTGGTCTCCGTAAACCAACAAATTGCAATCTTGCACCCATTCAGCTACGTTGCCGTGCATGTCGTGTAAACCAAAGGCGTTTGATGGAAACTGACCAATAGGAGCAGTCTTCACCCAAATATCTCGACCTTGAGCTAACCCTTTATTGTCTGCCCCATCAATATTTTCACCATAATTTGCATATTCATGGCTAGCTTGGATCCCCCACCAAAAAGGAGTATTTGTTCCGCCTCTAGCGGCATATTCCCATTGCGCTTCACTGGGTAAAGCGTAATTACTACTAGTTTTAGCGTTTAGTTTTTTGATAAATTCTTGAACATTGTTCCAAGTAACACTTTCAACCGGACAATCATTTCCACAGCTTTCATTTCCAGACGGATTATTGCCCATTATGGCTTTCCACTGACCCTGCGTGACCTCAGTTTTCCCCATCATAAAAGACGGTATAGTTATGATTCTTTGTGGTCCTTCATTATCTCGTCTACCCACCTCGAAATCTGGGGATCCCATTAGGAAGCTGCCAGATGGAATAACTACCATTTCAGGGCAAGTTTGACACTCTTTGATCATCTGAGCAGATTTACTAGTATTAACAATTATTTCCTTTAGCGCGTTATCTTCATATTGTTGCTTATATTTCTTGTTGAGATCTTCTTCACCTTTTATTTTTTCATTATCAACTTTAGTTTTAGCTTCTAAATCGCATTGTTTTTGGTATTCATCTAAAGCATTTTTACCAAAGACAGGTGCGGACTCAATTCTTTCAATAAAACTAAAGCATAATTCATTGAATTTTTCTTTAAGCACGCCAACTAGCACTTTGAGCTCTTTAGTCTCACTAGTTTTCTTAGAATTTGATTTCCGTTTTGCTAATAATTCAATCTCTTTTAATAGCGACTCTTCACGCTTCTTTTCAATTTCCGGTTCTCCACAGTACTGAGCATAATAGTTATCTGCACGATTAAATAAATTAGTAATCTTTTTTTTCGTTGCCTCGTTAGCTCGTGAATTGTCCTCTAGAATTCCTTCCAATAAAAATAAGCAAATAGAATCTTCTGAAGAGTACTTATTAATTTCAGCAAATACATGTGCGGTGCAACTTAAAAATAAGCAAACAGCAATTAAAAATTTAGAAGATAAGGTCTGCATAAGCTTCGAGTATGTAAATTAATCAGGCCAAGAAAATTTGTCGGTCACTAATGGAATAAATAAAAGTACAGATTTTCCTGCTTCAATTTTATCGTGCGCTTTTATCGGTGTTGCAGTAAATACTTGCTCACCATTTAAATATATCAAGCCTCGACCCGACCCAGGTATCAACATAAATGCTTTACTGCGAGGATCAAAACTGATAATTCCTTGCACATCACGTGATACTGCATTATCGGAAGATAAATTAACCTGCAAATCCTCTCCACGCCCAATCGAATTGCGCCCTACTACCAAACGCCAATCTTCACCTTGATTTGGGCCATTAACGCATGCAAGCCAACCCACTACGGGATCAATTGCAACTGGCAAGTGGTCGTAATATGGAACGGTTTTACTTGTATCTTGCTCACTAGCATTGCCACGATATGGTTTTGTAGGCGTAGCTTCATAGAATGGCATAGTTTTTGACGTTTCCATAGCCATAGTTGCGCAAGTAGGGCAATTTTCAGGCTCACCTGGTTCTAAAAAATAAAGATGATTTTGTGAACATTGAACTTGAGGCATGATGAACTCCTATATTATTGAATTTGCGAAAATTTAGTGAATTTCTTGAATTGACTACCTATCCTTTAAAGATAGGTAGGTAGTCTTTGAGTTAATCAAACAATCTCTACTGAGAATCGATTTGTTTTATCAGCAGCTAAGTCAACTGTATCGCCATTTTTTAGTGTGATTTTTTCACCTTTGACAATTTTTTTGCCATTAACAAAAGTACCCCATGTAGAACCCAAATCTTCGACGGTAAAAGTACGAGTTGCTTGTATCCAGTTAAAAATACAATGGCGTTTACTAACAGTATCTAATTGATTTGGGAATGTAATTTGGCAAACTGCAGGGTCACGACCGACCATTAATGCATTTACTCCATTCGGCGTAGGTATTGAAAACACCTTATCGTTGAAATTTCCGTGTGAACCGCGCAAACGCACGGCAACTAGTGTGTCAGCTTTTTTGACTGGCACATCTTGAGGCTTCGGTTTCTCTACGTGAATAACAGTATCAGGATTCTCGATAGCCGTCTTTTCGGTGACTTTCTCTTTATTACTCCGAATCATCCAAAAGAAAGTTCCAGCGACAATAGTTATAAGACCAAGCAAAGCAAGGATTAGTGGCGATTTCCAAAATGGTGTCGGCACTAATTCACATTTACCATCGACTTTAACTTCGTTAGATTTGCAAATCACAGGAGCAGGCACAGGCGATGGGACTGGAGTCGGAGCTGGTAATGCAGCGGCCATTCCGGCAGGTTTTACATTGAACCATTGAAGCATGTCGATAACTTCTTTAACATTTACGGCTAAACCATAACCTGCGGGCACAGCCGAAGTGAAAGCATTACTTGAGGATTCAACGCTTCCTTGATCACTTTGTGCTCGTTTTGTGCCAGCAGTGTTAATCATATTTGTGACGACGCCAATTACCTTGTCATTCAATAAAACGGGGCCTCCAGAATTCCCGCGATGAATCTGAGCAGCTAACAACATTAAATCGGTTTCGACTTGATCCTTCAGTGCGCGCCCAGGCACATGATTCGAAAAAGTTTGAGAATTAGAGTATGAAGCAGGTGTTGAAACAGCATTAGTGGCTTGCCGCGAGGGGTTTAATGCAATGCCAGCACTCATAACAAGTTGCGGGTAACCTGTAATAAACAGTGTAGATGACTTATCTTTAAATACATTTTCTTTGTAATTTAGGTCCAATAAAATTGGAGCGGTGCGAGCGTAGTGAGCTTTTTCACCTTCGCCCTTATTAAGCTTTAGCAAAGCCAAATCCGGTACAAAAAATGCAACATCTGAAGGTGTATCTACTGAACACTTTATACTTTTATCAGCGCATATCACTTTGATCTTATCTTTTGTATAATCTTCCCTACGATTTGTACCATTTTCAGTCAGTACATTTCTATTGCCCTGCAACTCAGCGCGTAGATACTCTAAGGCACCATGTTCAGAGGTTTCAATAATACCTAATTGTGTTTTGAATAATTCACTTTGAGGACATAAATCTGCAACATGCCAATTAGTAACTACGTGTTGCCTCATTTCATCGACTACAAAGCCGGTACCTAGAGGAATATAAAAGTACTCGCCAATTGGCGGATATAGCTGTCGTAACTTTTGCCCAGCTGCTTTCATCCCTCCATCAGGGGTTAGTAACCATTCAAGTCCTGCTTCTATACGCATTTGCTTCAGTCTGCCAAGCTCTTTAAACGCAGATTCACTTTCCTTTTTCTCTAGTCCTCTACCATTTTGAAGAATTTTCGTAACGAAGAAATTTTCGGGTGCTGTCGATAGGCAAACAACCCGTACTGGTGTTGGATCTTTTTTCTGCGAATTATTGCTAGTAGTTACGATCGCTTGAGTAGCTTCGACTGCAGTAGCTGGTTTGCTTTGGGCAGAAAGTCCCATTGGTAAAAATGCTGGGACTGCAAAAGCTAGCGCAACTAGAGACATTGCCGTTGGTTTTAATAATTTCATATTTTCTCCTTTATTATTTGAAAAGTTTTGCATGATTCAATTTCAATTACCATTTGTAGTTCCATTATTAAATTTTGATAATTTACCGCATCTTGACGTCAATATTACTACCAACCAACATTTTCACCTCAAGCAATTTCTGCTCATAAGTTTTTCCACCATCTGCAATAACCGGTGTCAAATGATCGAATTTTGCTGGTTGAGTATTTATCCAACGGTTATCTTTAGTCAAAATAAACGTGACGTTTCTTTGTTGCGACAACTCTTCGGCTCCTGAAGGTTTAATTTGGCAAAGAGAAATTCCACTACAAAGAGTTTGGCGGGTATATCGTAGTATCAGCGGTACAGTCACCCTGTACGCACCATGCACAAAATTAACGGGTGACTGCGAAGATGGCGCTATTTGAATTTCAAAACGACCTTCTTTGATGTTTGCACCGACACTGCGAGCAACAAATACCAAACCACCCACAGAAGCAGTGTCGTGCTGTAATTTACCCGTGGATTCATCAAAAGAAAATAATCTGTATTTATTGGATGTTCCTTTATCAATACGATAAAACTCAGAGACAGCGTCTGGAGCAATACGGCTAGAACCGCTCTCAGTCAGAGTAGCAACGTTCTCTTGTCCAGCTATTGCTTTACTTTGCGGCGCAGCATTTTTAAGCAGTAACTCAGCATTTGTATTTGGAGATGGCTGTTTTGCTTTAATTCGAGCTGGCTTCAGGTTCTGTGAAGTTGCTGCTTCTTCTTTTTGTAGGACTCTATTCGGCGAAATTTGCGGCTCTGAAAGTGCAATTGAATTTCGATTTTGACAATCACCACCTACAACCCAACCAGAAAAGCAACCTAATATCCATGTCAAGTTAGGTTCGTTTGAGTTTAAAGATTTTTTGTAAAAAAGTTGCGATATTTTTTTTCGATCAGAATCTGAGTATTTAAAAAAATTAGCTGCAATTTTGTGAGTATTCTCAATTGGAGTTCCAATTTTTACACCATCTCGAATCAATGTAATAATTTGTTTTTCAGATTCTTCATTTTGGTTGGCAAGCCATTGATTAACGCGAAATTCAATGCCCAGCATATTTCGAATTCTGAGCAATTCTCTAGTAAGTTCAATTCCGCCAAAGCATTCATTCTTTAATTCTTTATCTTCATTTTCAAGACAATTTAACTTATTAATCAGCGATCTTCCAATAGGATTTTTGATACCATTTAAATTGGTAATGGTTTTGTGCGCAGACAAGAAGTCTTTGCTACCGCGCAGAGCATTCATCCACATATTCAAAATATCTTTTTGTTCTGAAATTAATTCCAGCAATTTCCAATGTGTATCAGACCAGAAGAGCACATCGCTTTCTTTTCCTGACAGTAAATCGTTCATCGCGATAATTGCTGACTCAAAATTTACAACTTCGAAAATTCGTTTTCCACTGTTTCTGTCGAAAGTCATAAAAATGACTTTTTCATTCCCAATCCCCAGAGGCGAAGTGCATTCATCATGATGCGAACGACAGCCCAGCAATTTGAGCAAGTTAGAAGAAATATGGTTCGGATTCAGCCCAACAAAATCACGATCAATCAAATCAAGTCTTTTATAGGTCTTCAGCAAATCTATGAAATTGCCTTGCCAATATTCGCCTGATTTAATATCTAGAAATAAATCAGTCGAATTTGCGTTTTGAGGTTGCAAATGAACAACTATCGATTCATCTTTAACATAAACAGTTTGATAAAAAGTGCCAATAATATTTTTATTAAATTCGAAAACATCACGCTTTATATGTGCATAGATATTTGTTGCGGCAAATGCAACCGATAATGTTATTACCAGTTTAATAAAAATTTTTAACAAATTAAGTTTTACGGACAAATATGAAGACGTTGACATTCAGCTTGTCCGCTTGGTGATTTGCAGCATCAAGTTATGCAATCGAAGATGCTAATGTCTATTTTTTGCTAGAGTCAGTACCAAAAAATCCTTGCAATTTCCCACCAAGATTTTTTGCACCTTCAACTACTGCGCTTCCGACTTTTTTCGCAGCATCAGCAAGCTCTTTCGCTATTAGTTCATACTCGTTTTCGACTTTCTGCTCGACAAAATCAGCACCAATGCTTTGCTTGGTTTCACCTGCAAAAAGAAACTCAACACGTCGATTTAACTGCTGATCATCGGCAGAGATTTCTGGACTCCTCCTCGGTTTTGCAGACGCTAGACCTTTAGCAACCAATCTAG
>JAYWHF010000498.1:0-2736 GCA_043777855.1 Gammaproteobacteria bacterium
GGCAGATCACTATGACGTTCTTTTTCTTCGCGAGAAACTGAATGTTCGCGCTCATTATGATTCATGGTTGACCCCTCAAAATCTGCAAAGCAGCAAAAAGCATCATTGTACACACTAGAACCTAAAAGCGCGGCCAGAGCCGCGCTTTTAGGTTAATAAGGCTTCACTTACTAATTTTTTGTTTTGTCGACTATTTTGTTTGCTTGGATCCAAGGCATCATCGCTCGTAGCTTATTGCCCACAACTTCAATTCCGTGGGCCGCATTATTGCGACGATAAGCTGTCATTGATGGATAGTTAGAGGCACCTTCAAGAATAAACTTCTTCGCATACTCGCCGTTTTGGATATCTTTCAACGCCTGACGCATGGCTTTGCGCGATTCATCGTTAATCACTTTAGGGCCAGTAACATATTCGCCATATTCGGCATTGTTGGAAATTGAATAGTTCATGTTGGCGATGCCGCCTTCAAACATCAAATCCACAATCAACTTCAACTCATGTAGACACTCAAAGTACGCCATTTCGGGCTCGTAGCCAGCTTCAACTAAGGTCTCAAAACCCATTTTTACCAACTCAACGGCGCCGCCGCACAACACAGCTTGCTCGCCGAACAAGTCAGTTTCGGTTTCATCTTTAAAGCTGGTCTCGATAATACCGGTGCGGCCGCCGCCAACACCCGATGCATAAGACAACGCCAGCTCTTTCGCTTTGCCAGATGCATTTTGGTAAATCGCCACTAGATCGGGAACACCACCGCCACGCACAAATTCAGACCTCACGGTATGACCTGGGGCTTTTGGCGCAATCATGATGACGTCCAGATCAGCACGCGGCACCACTTGGTTGTAGTGAATCGCAAATCCATGGGCAAAGGCTAAACAGGCGCCTTTCTTAATATTTGGTTCAATTTCATCTTTGTATAGCTTTGATTGAAACTCATCCGGGGTCAGAATCATAACCACATCGGCCGACGCCACGGCGGCTGGAACGTTAGTGACTTTTAGCCCATGAGCTTCGGCCTTTTTAACCGTCGCCGAGCCTGCGCGCAGGCCCACAACTACGTCCACACCTGAGTCTCTTAGGTTGCATGCGTGAGCATGGCCTTGAGAACCGTAGCCGACAATGGCTACTTTTTTAGATTTGATAATAGAAAGATCGCAATCTTTATCGTAATAAACATGCATAGCAAACTCCTCGATACCGCTGTTGAAAGTCAATGAAATTAAACCCGAGCGGGCAGTGTAGAAAAAAAATATCATCGCGTAAAATGATATATTCGCAATCATTTAATGCAATAACTGCAATAATAACTGCAATATAGGGGGCCGTCGTGAATATCATTAAGCTAAAAATCTTTTGTTCTCTCGCCACTACGCTCCATTTCGGTCGCGCCGCAAGTGCCTGTCATGTAAGCGCCTCTACGCTGAGTCGCAACATCAAGCAGCTCGAGGAAGATTTAGGCGTAAGTCTTTTTGAACGGGACAATCGTTCAGTGGCACTGACTCAAGACGGGCAGAGTTATCTACGTTTCGCTCGCGAGGTACTGCAGCAGTGGGAAACCTACCAAGAATCACTGCTTGCCCAAGCTGATCAACTCCGAGGACAGCTCAGCATTTACTGTTCGGTAACCGCCAGCTACAGCTTTTTGTACAATATCCTTACCGAATTCCGTGTCCGCCACCCGGGTATCGCCATTAAGCTGCACACGGGGGACCCTGCGCAATCCATCGAACGAGTGCAAGCGGGATACGAGGATATTGCGATAGCCGCTAAACCGGACAAATTACCATCGGGCGTTAGCTTCAAACCCATCGCTCACTCGCCGCTGATATTTATTTGCGCGCGACAGCAACATGAGTGGGACAGCGCTTCTTGGGACCAAATACCCATTATTATTCCCGAGGAAGGCCTAGCTCGAGATCGATTAAATAAACGGTTTAGCGAGCAAAAAGTCACGCCGAACGTTTACGCTGAAGTTAAAGGTAACGAAGCTATCGTGAGTATGGTTAGCTTAGGTTTTGGTGTGGGCGTGTTGCCCAAAATTGTCGTGGACAACAGCCCCCTCGCGGAGCAAGTGGAACCCTTTGCCCAGCAGCTCAATTTAGGCCCCTATTCTATGGGCGTTTGCGTGATGGAAAAACGCTTAAAAAGCCCGATTCTCAGCGCGTTCTGGCACCAATTAATTGCCACAGATCATCTATAAAGCAATCCCACAATACGGCTAGATTGCTTCACGCACCGCAACCTGAAAACTAAAACTAACGTACAACATTACACAATACTCAGATGGTTTTTTATCGGCAGTGTGCGGATACGGGGGCCTCCTGCCGCGGCGATTGCATTGGTGATACTGGCCGCCACCGGAGGCACTCCTGGCTCACCAACACCCGAATGTTTTTTGTCGCTTTTAATTAATGTCACGACAATTTTCGGACTTTGATTGATCCGCAACAGCGCATAGTTATCAAAACTAGACTGTTCAACCGCACCATCTTTAAAGGTAATTTCACCGAAGAGCGCCGTCGACAAACCAAAGATAACCGAGCCCTCCATTTGTGAATGAACTCGATCAGGGTTGACCACCTGCCCGCAATCAATCGCAATATGAACTTCCATAATGCGCAATTGGTTTTGTTCCAGCAAAACCTTAGTAGCCACCGCGACATAGCTTAAGAAACTATGATGCACAGCAATGCCCCAACCTTCAGAAGGCCCTGGGCTTGCGGGCCAACC
>JAYWHF010000499.1:0-2731 GCA_043777855.1 Gammaproteobacteria bacterium
AAAGGTGTTTGCATATCCTTGACTTGGGTGTAATCCAATAGGTTATTTGCACCAAGGTATATTTTAGTTTGGTCATTAATCTCATAGGCCGTTTGAATATCCAGAGTCCAATAACTAGGAGCTTCAGTGCTTTTAGGTAAGTTGCCTTGCGCATCGAATGTGGGGTTGGCGGGCGTGCCGTATTGCGCTAAATCACGTGAACCAACCCACACTGCACTCATAAATGTATCCCAGCGGCCTAATTCAAAATCAGCGCTGAGTGTTACTCGTTGTTCTATAGGTGCAACGCTGTAGGCTTTTTTAAATTCTGTATCGTAATCAAAATTCTCGGCAATGCCGCTTACACTTAACTGTTCATTAAATTTGTAAGTGAGTGATACATCATAGGCAACAACCGCTACCTTTTTATTTAACTGGCTTAGTGTAGGTACATCATTTTCATCAGCGATTAATTGCGCTAAATTTTCAACGGTTGTGTAGGCAATTGAGCCTGTTGCGGTGAGTTTGTCTTGCTCAAGATTAAGTGAGTAGTTGGCAGATTTTGAGCGCTCTAAACGGTCAATATTGATATTAAAACCTTCACCGCTATCAAGTAAGCCGTGATCGCTTTCGAAAAATGAAAGTGGTACACGATAACCTTGCCCAAAGGATAAACGCGAATTCCATGCATCATTGTGGGTTAAACGCATATCAACGCGAGGCGATACTAATGTTTGGTCAATTTCAATGCCCGGTTTTTGAGGGTCAATAAAATCAGCGTTAAGTTTGTCGGCACGCAAGGCGAGTGCGATTTGCAATGCGCTGGTTGCTGTCCAAGTATCTTGTAAATAGGCACCGGTTGAATCGTAATCGAAACTATCGGAAATATAATTTTCACTGGTGCTGTTTGTGTGCGAGCGTAAACTTTCACGGCGACTATCTACACCAAACGTAAGGTGGTGATTGCTGTTGAGTGCGTAATTTACGCGGGCATCATTAAATTGCACATCATTATCAGCGTTGTAAATAAACCCTTCGTAAAATGATGTTTGCTCGTGCTGGCTGAGGCTAGTGGTTAAGGTGAAATTCAATTTTTCATTGGCTTCATGTAACCAACTGCCTGCAAATTCATTGCGTGATGTATCAATCCATTCCGTGGTTTCCCACCCTTTACCGATATATTTATTGCGAACGTCGTCATCCACAAATAAATGTTCTGAGCTAAATTCCGGGTCAGCTAAATAGTCTTTCTTGACTGCATTGATGGACGTTCCCATGGGGCCGCCAAAAATTTCTGACGAGGCATGACTTCCGCGCAAGGTGACATTATTTTGATCGCCGATATCTTGTGATAAGCGCAGCGTGAAAGATTGGTTATCCATTTGCGGGTTTTCGTTCACACTGTTGTTATCGCCATCATATTGATCGCGCGAATCGTGTTGTACGATGGCGGTGATGCGGGTGCTATCGTCATTTGCCACCACGGTGCCGACCATGCCAGCTTTTTGATAACCGTTTTCTCCGCCTGCAATATCCACCTCAATCGCATCTTTTCTAGCTGCTTTGGTGATCAAATTGATAGTGCCGCCAATCGCTTCTGGCGCTATGAGCGAGGCTCCTGCGCCACGTGCAATTTCAATACGTTCAATACCTGCTGAGCTGGTGGCATCAAGCCCGTAAAAGCCGGACATCATGCTGTGCGTGGGAATACCATCTACCAAAATAGTGGTGTGTTCGCCACGCAAGCCATTGAGCATGACGCGCTTTACGCCGCACATGGAGCATTCGTTGTTGACGCGCACGCCGGGCGCTTTGGCTATGGCTTGGGTGATATTTTCAGCTTGCTCTTTTTGAATGCTTTCGGCAGAAATTACCTCCGTCTTCTGAATCACATCTTTCAGCATGCCAGATTGATACAGGCGCTCCTTCACACCTGTGACCATGACTTCTTCCACGGCTATGGCATCGTGGGCAGATACTTGGATGGATAACAGGCTGGGCGATAGGCTCAGCGCTAATAAGGTCTTTTTAAACGGGGTCATTGAAATTTAGTCTCTTTAAAGTAATTTCATTATGTTATAACATAACCATATTGGATTGAAAGAGAATAATTTCCATTTGCTGGACGAGTTTTAGGCTGCCTGCAAGAGCCCCCGAATTACACGCACTAGGAGTAATCATGCTGGAATCAAAGCCGTTAACTGTAGCGAAGTTGCTGCGCATGCCTGCCAAGGACTATATGAGCCCTGAACAATTGGCATTTTTTAAGCACCAGTTATTGACGCTCAAGCAGCAAACCTCGGAGCACATAGAAACGATCAAGCAAGAAATAGCGGGCAGCCAGTTACGCGAAGCGGACGAGTTAGACCGCGCTCATGCGGAGGAAGATAACCGCCAGCGTATGCGTATTGCGGAGCGCGAGTATTACCTCATGCGCAAAATTGATAAAGCATTGGAGCGTATTGAGGACCGCAGTTATGGCTATTGTGAGGCCTCGGGAATAGAGATTGGTCTGCAACGATTACTGGCGCGACCGACTACCGAGTTGAGCACCGAAGAAAAAGCGCGGCAAGAACAATTGGAGCGCAATTTTTCCAAAGTTCGCAATTAATAACAGTGAGTAAATTGGTCAATGAATCCACTTAAACAGATAAGCGACACGAATAAACATTGGGCGATTGACGACGTGCCGGATGTCTTGTCGCAGATTTATAACGACGATATCACCATCGCAATTTGGCAGCGCGGCCTA
>JAYWHF010000500.1:0-2731 GCA_043777855.1 Gammaproteobacteria bacterium
CCGTTACCGAAAAGTTGTTGTTGTGGGGCAACGCAATACAAGTTGCCGGGTCCGTAAAAGGTAAGCGTGGCCCTCACGCAAAATCTGATTGGATGAGTATGGAACAGGAGCGCGGCATCTCAGTAACCTCATCGGTTATGCAGTTTCCGTACAAGGGGCGTGTTGTAAACTTACTTGACACTCCCGGCCATGAAGACTTCTCTGAAGACACCTATCGCACCTTAACAGCCGTCGACTCGGTATTAATGATGATTGATTGCGCGAAGGGTGTTGAAGACAGAACCATCAAGTTGATGGAAGTTTGTCGCTTACGCGATACGCCCATTTTAACGTTCATCAATAAGATGGACCGAGAAAGTCGCGGTGCTGTTGAGCTGCTTGATGAGATCGAAAATGTGTTAAAAATTTCGGCGGCACCGATTAATTGGCCGCTGGGAAGCGGTAAAGAATTTGTTGGCGTTTATAATTTTTATACCGATACAATCCATGTCTATCAGCAAGGTATGGGGCATACCATTCCCGATGATATCCAGATTAAAGGGCTGCAAAGTGACGAGGCGACAAAACTACTTGGCTACTATGCCAGCGATGTGCGCGCCGAAATTGATTTTGTTCGAGGCGCAACGAATCAATTTGATTTGAACGAGTATTTGTCAGGGCGAATGACACCCGTATTTTTTGGAACAGCACTGGGCAATTTCGGTGTGCGGGAAATGCTTGACGGTTTTGTTGAATGGGCGCCAACGCCACAAAGTCGTGCTGCCAATACTCGGGTTGTTGAAGCAAATGAGGAAAAATTTAGCGGGTTCATTTTTAAAATTCAAGCCAATATGGATCCAAAACATCGCGATCGCATCGCGTTTATGCGTATTTGCTCCGGGGTCTACCAGCAAGGCATGAAAATGCGGCATGTGCGTTTGGGTAAAGACATAAAAATCGCCGACGCGGTAACTTTTATGGCGGGCGATCGCAGCTCGGTAGAAGAAGCATTAGCCGGTGATATTATTGGTTTACACAATCACGGCACGATTCAAATTGGCGATACCTTTACTGAAGGCGAAGAACTAAAATTTTCAGGTATTCCACATTTTGCACCAGAATTGTTTCGTCGGATTCGCCTGAAAGATCCGCTAAAAATGAAACAACTGCAAAAAGGGCTGCAGCAACTTTCTGAAGAGGGGTCGACTCAAGTATTCTTCCCACTCAACAATAACGATATTGTCGTGGGCGCTGTCGGAGTTTTGCAATTTGAAGTGGTGGCTTATCGACTGAAAGATGAATATAAAGTGGAAGCACTTTATGAAGCCGTTAATGTGACCACGGCGCGCTGGTGTGACTGTGAAGACGGTAAAAAAATGGAAGAATTTAGGCGCAAATGCAGCGATAACTTGGCACTTGATGGCGGTGGCCATCTGACGTATTTGGCGCCTTCACGCGTTAATCTCTCGTTAACCTTAGAGCGCCATCCTGACGTGGTTTTTAGATCGACTCGCGAGCACTAGCGCGTTTACCGGCCGGGCACTATGAGGGGGCGCGCGAACTTTACGGGTTTCGTCGACACTAAAGGCTGCGCTTTTTGGTGTTCAAACGTTGAATCTACATTGAGAAAAGTTCGCAATTATGGCTGACAATAATGATTTAGTCTGGGATCTGGACGCGTTCAATCAGCGGCAGCGGGCAATTGATTTTGTGATGGGTTTTGAGAATAAACTCTGTGTTTTTTCGAACTCTGTAGAACAGCTTTATACGAATTACAACATTTTTTTTCCGCGCGAGGAAGCGCGCAAGTTAGTCATTCTACCCAACCCCTACACGCCCCACGACACTTTTAACGGCATTGGGGACACTGTAGTTACGGCAACGGGAATGGCGATTATGCCAGGCGTATTTAAAGGTAAGTCGACCTTATATTTACGGATTCCTTTTAAAAGCGGTTCTTTTCGCACCATCCCTTTACAGATGGGTTTAAAAGTTGTGCAACAGCAATGCCCTCCTACAAAACCTTTTTTGCCGGTTCTGATGAAGGGTGATTTACGTGAGCTGGATGCGTCAACGCCCTGCCTTCATATACACAGAATCCACGTCGATCGCTTGTTGTCGCACTCAGGCCTTGAGCGCAGCAACATTGAAAAAGTGATTCGGCAGCGTCTTGATCAATTGGTGTAGTGAACCTTGAACTTTAAACCTAGAAAGCCAGCTACTTGGCTTTCTAGGTTGAGTTGGTAGCAGGATTACTTTGGCAGAGTAAAAGTGGTGGGCGCCGTGAACTCAAATGTCGCACCAGGAATTGTATCTGGCATAGGAGGGAAAGGTGCCGATTTGGCAATTGCATCTTGAGCCGCATCATTGAGTAAACCGTATTGTGATGCAGAAATAAGTGACGTGCTGATGATATCGCCTTTACGGCTAATCACCACAGCAATACGCATACTACCCGCTTGGTTTTTCTCAAGTGCTCGTTTCGGATATCGTGTATTCGAACGAATTTTTCTCAACAGATCGGAAACATAAAACTGGCGAGCCAGCAGAGTTTGCGCTGTGAGTGCAGGTTGTTTTTCTTCTTCTTCAGCTCTTTGCGCTGCTAGTCTCGCCGCCTCGATTTTAGCAGCCTCTGCTTTGGCCAGCTCTGCTTTAGACACCTTAATGGTTTCAACAGACGACGATTGAGCTGAATTAGCACTTTTTGCGGCTTCTTTTTCGGCAGCAATTTCAGCTGGAGTTTTCGCTTTGC
>JAYWHF010000501.1:0-7569 GCA_043777855.1 Gammaproteobacteria bacterium
TGCTTCAGAAAAAACCAGCAAGAGTAAAAAAATATTTCAAACATGAAAAAATTCAGTATGCGGCATAGTGGATATATTTATCCGCCGGGTTAATAGTAAGGTGCTTACTAGATTTGAGTTGATGTGGTACGAGAATTGAAAGAATAGGCGTAGAGACAATCTCGCCACTACACTTTTCAAAAATCTGTAACAGATTCAATGGTTGTAGACGCTGAAATAATTATCTATTGCACCAAATATACGCAGCCCAGATACGACAGCACCACAACTGAACGGTACACATGGCCGCTCACGCACCGACTTGCAGGCAACGCATGACCGCAAAACAACATATTTTTCGCGTTAGGCGTAACTACAATCAGTGGGTTGCTAACCAAACGTTAGAAGACTACGCACTACGCTTTACCGCGAAGAGTGCTAGACGCTGGTCAAACGCCCGAGTTGCAACTACGGCACTCGGCGCCATTTCGTTTCTTGCGCTAGAAGCAATTGGTGGTGCAATAACTCTGCATTATGGATTCAATAACGCCATTGCAGCGATATGCACGGTAAGCCTCATTATTTTTTTAACGGCGATTCCCATTAGCTACTACGCCGCAAAATATGGCGTAGACATTGATTTACTCACACGCGGTGCTGGGTTCGGCTACATAGGCTCTACAATCACATCGCTTATTTATGCATCCTTTACCTTTATATTTTTTGCCATCGAAGCGGCCATAATGGCTATGGCGCTGGAGCTTCTATTTCACATTCCACTCGCGTGGGGGTACCTAATAAGTTCTATTGTAATTATTCCGCTCGTAACGCACGGCATTACGGTGATCAGCCGCTTCCAACTCTGGAGCCAACCTCTCTGGATTATTTTGCAGTTAATTCCTTTTGTTTTCATTATCTACACGGACGCAAGCGCGGTGGATAACTGGCAAAAATTTTCTGGCAACTTACAAATTACACAGGCGCAGCGCAGCGTAAATATTCTTTTTTTTGGCGCCGCCTCCGCCGTCGTTTTTTCACTTATCGCACAAATTGGGGAACAGGTTGATTTTCTGCGTTTTTTACCGCCCGCAAAAAAAGGCCAAGAGTGGCGCTGGTGGACGGCACTAATTGCCGGGGGACCTGGCTGGATATTAATTGGCAGCATTAAAATTTTAGCGGGATCGTTCCTCGCCGTGCTTGCACTAAACCACGGAGTGCCTAACAGCGAAGCATCAGATCCCACACGAATGTATATGGTAGCGTTTGGATACCTTACTCACTCGCCACAAATCGCATTAGCATTTGCTGGCATTTTTGTCATTCTCAGCCAGCTGAAAATAAATGTTACTAACGCCTATGCGGGCTCTATTACTTGGTCAAATTTTTTCTCTCGATTGACGCACAGCCATCCTGGCCGAGTGGTGTGGTTAGTCTTTAATGTAGCGATTGCGCTGCTGTTAATGGAGCTTGGTGTGTATCGTGCGCTTGAACAAACGCTTGGGTTCTACGGCATAGTCGCCGTTGCATGGCTGGGCGCGCTCGTCGCTGATTTAGTGATAAACAAGCCATTAGGCTTTAGCCCCAAACACATTGAGTTTAAGCGAGCACATTTGTATGACATTAATCCAGTTGGCTTCGGCGCCATGCTATCCGCATCAGTACTGGGCATTATTTGTCATACAGGATTATTGGGTGAAATCACTCAAGCGCTCTCACATTTTATCTCCTTAGCTTGCGCCGTAATTACGGCGCCATTGATTGCCTGGGGCACTAAAGGAAAATACTATATTGCCAGACCTAACGTAGTTCATGAGGTAACGCCATCTCCGATACCGTTAAAATTTGTCGACGCAGACGTTCACGTTATGAAGACTCGTTTTTTCGAAAAAAATCAGGCTAGACCATTGGCATTCACCACTATTAGCTGTTGCATCTGCGAACATAAATTTGAATTAGAGGATATCACTTACTGCCCCGCTTACGCCGGCGATATCTGTTCGCTGTGTTGTTCTTTAGATGCGCGTTGCAACGACTACTGTAAACCCGGCGCCAATTATCGCGAGCAGTTGAAAGGTTTTTTTACGCTGTTTTTACCTCAGTGGATAACCTCGAGAATCAACACGCAGATCGGGCAATTCACCACACTCGTTATTATTATCAATGCATTTTCCGCCATTTTATTATCGCTTATCTACTTTCAAACGCCTATTCAAAATAGCGACACTGCGTTGCTACTTGAAAATACATTATGGAAAGTATTTTTTCTTCTAATAATTATCACGGGTATCGTTAGTTGGCTTTTCATTTTGGCGCACGAAAGCCGCTTCGTGGCACAAGAAGAATCACAACGTCAAACCCGTCTATTAATGGAAGAAATTGAAGCCCATGAACTCACTGACAACGCGTTACAAATTGCGAAAGAACAAGCAGAGGCTGCAAACCAAGCGAAGAGCCGGTATCTAACAGGTATCAGCCACGAGCTGCGCTCTCCGTTAAATGCGGTGCTAGGTTACGCGCAGCTATTAGAAAAAGATCCCGGCATGCCTACACACCGAAAAGAAGCGGTGAGTGTTATTCGTCGCAGCGGAGAACACCTTGCAGATTTAATTGAAGGCCTGTTAGATATTTCAAAGATCGAAGCAGGACGACTCGACTTACACAAAGATCAAGTGCGGTTGCCGATACTCATGGATCAACTTGTCAACATGTTTCGCTTACAAGCTGACGCAAAAGGGTTGCAATTTATTTATGAATGTAAAGATAGCTTGCCAGAATTCGTGCGTACAGATGAAAAAAGGTTGCGTCAAATTCTTATCAATCTTTTATCAAATGCAGTCAAATATACAGAAAGTGGCAGTATATTTTTTACCTTACGTTATCGCAGCCAGGTAGCGGAATTTACTGTAAAGGACACCGGTGAAGGTATAGACGCACAGGACCTTGAAAGAATATTTCGGCCTTTTGAACGGGTAAGACGACCAGGCTCAACAGCCACAGGTACCGGTTTGGGTTTAACCATTACGCGCTTATTAACAGAAATAATGGGTGGTGACCTATCAGTATCGAGTGAGCAAAATAAAGGTAGCACCTTTAAAGCAAGCCTAATGCTTGCGAGCATTAATAATTCTTTTATTGAACCATCTCACGCGCCGGTGCAAACCATCTTTGGTTATCACGGGGCAGCACGCACATTAATGATCGTTGATGACGAACAAACTCACCGTCAACTAATGCACACCCTACTCACTCCACTCGGATTTAAATTAATTCTGGAGGACAACCCGCTCAGAGCTATAACAACACTTGAGCAAGAAACGCTTGATAACAATCGACCGGATCTGATAATGCTTGATGTGTCTATGCCAGTATTGGACGGCTGGGCGTTAGCAAAAAAGTTACGCGAAGCTCATTATCGCTCTCCTATTATTATGGTCTCTGCTGACGCGAGTGAGGGCCGTAATCAACCGGTTATCCATGAATCACCATTGCTTCACGACGTCTATGTTACCAAGCCCGTCAAGCTAAATTTGTTGCTTAATCATATCGGCCATTTACTCAATATTACTTGGTGTTATACACAAAATATCGATCTGGATACCGCTGAAAGCGGCCTAATTATAAATACTACAATTCAGGATTTCGCCTTGCCCGATGAAGAGCATCTGGATGACATAGCGCATCTCGCCCGCATTGGCCACAAAAAAGGACTACAAGAAAAAATTCAGCAACTAGAAAAAGAAAACCTAGCAACGCCGGAATTTATACATCAACTAAAAAGTCTTACAACAAATTTTCAATTTAAGAAGATTGTGGAGTGGGTTGATGCTGAATAGACCGTTTAAAAACCTATCGCAATTTCTGAGTAGCTGTTCATGAACACCAAACCACAGCCCAACGTCGTACTGGTCATAGATGATAGTATCGACACAATACACATGCTGAATGATGTTCTTGAAGATGCTCAATTCACGGTTCTAGTTGCACTTGAAGGTTCACAAGCATTAAGGATCACTAAAAATATTAGGCCAGATATTATTTTGCTCGACGCTATTATGCCCAACATGGATGGCTTCGAGACTTGCAAACAACTAAAGTTAAATCCTTTACTAATCGATGTACCCATTATTTTTATGACCGGATTGAGCGATACCGAACATGTAGTAATGGGGCTGAACGCTGGTGGGGTTGATTATGTGGCAAAGCCGATCAACGCTGATGAGCTTGTTGCGCGTATGCGGGTCCATCTTACTAACGCGCGCATGACGCAAAGTGCGCGAATGGCCTTAGATACTGCAGGTCAGTATTTATTTACCGTTGACCTCTACGGGCAACTACTCTGGGCAACTCCGCAAGTGAATCACTTAATAAACAGTGCGCAGAGTGAGCCTCAAACCGAGCCACTCAACGTGCGTTTACCGTCATTGCTTCAAGAGTGGCTAAAACACAACCCGGTGTCCGGTAATCAGTTAAAGCTACCGAGCCTACTACAACCCCTCACCATTGAGATGCTAAACCTCATCGACAACCGCGAGTATTTATTGCGTCTATCAAACCCACACAAACCCGCAGATGACACGCAGGCATTTAAAGAGAAATTTGGCGTGACTGGCCGTGAGGCAGATGTTCTGCTGTGGATTGCTAACGGAAAAACAAATCGCGAAATTGCACAAATTCTTGAAATGAGTCCGCGCACTGTGAATAAACATCTGGAGCAGGTCTTTAGAAAGCTAGGCGTAGAAAATAGAACATCAGCAGCAGCTCTGGCCATTAAGTGTTTATCTAATGAATAGCACTCACCAACAATCGACGCTATAACCCGATTGTTTCAATACAATCAACCATCAACTGCACCGTTTTATTGCCGCGATATTCGTTGATATCTAATCGATAAGCAATTTTCACCTTCCTTGCTGCAGTATTTGGCCAACTCTTGATATCAATGTTGAATGCGATAGCATCAATGATTTGCTGACCCTGCACATCAGTTGACAGCGTCATTTTTAGATGCTTTTCAGCAAGCAGTTTTTGTTGAAAGATATAAAATTCGCCATCGAAAACAGGCTCAGGAAAATGCTGCCCCCAGGGGCCTGCCTCACGCAACTGTTGCGCGAGCGTCAAATTAAAATCCGGTATCTGTAGCTCGCCATCACTCATTACCACCGCAGATAAATCTTCGTCAGTCAATTGACGGCGTACTTCCGCATCAAACGCGTCAGCAAAGGCTTTAAAATTTTCTCTCGCTAAACTTAGCCCAGCGGCCATGGCGTGGCCGCCAAACTTTTGCAATAACTGTGGGTAGCGCGCCGCTATTGCATCCAACGCATCACGAATATGGAAACCAGAAATTGAACGAGCAGATCCTTTAATCATTGCTTCTCCCGTTGCTGAAGTTCCCGCATCAGCGAAAACAATCGTCGGGCGGTGATACTTATCTTTAACTCGTGAGGCCAAAATACCAATAACACCTTGATGCCAAGTTTCATCAAACAAGCACAACCCCCAAGGTAAAGAATTTTCATCCGCTGCAATTACTTTTTGCAAAAATAGCATCGCTTCTTGCTGCATCCCAGCTTCAATGGCTTTGCGATCGCGGTTTAACTCATCCATTTGCATCGCCATTTCACGCGCCAGCGATTCACTATCACACATCAAACACTGAATCCCCAACGACATATCGTCAAGGCGTCCAGCCGCATTTAAACGCGGGCCTAATGCAAATCCAAAATCACTTGCGATAATATTATGTGACTGTTTACCCGATATTTCCAACAACGCTTTGATACCAGGACGAGCGCCGCCAGCGCGAATACGTTGCAACCCCTGAGCGACCAGAATGCGATTGTTATGATCCAATGGCACCACATCAGCTACAGTTCCCAGCGCAACCAAATCCAAAAAATTTGCCATGTTAGGCTCAGGGATTCCACTTTCCTCAAACCAACCCATCTGGCGCAGCTCTGCGCGCAATGCGTTCATCACATAAAAAATTACACCGACACCCGCTAAATTTTTACTCGGAAATTCACAACCGGGCTGATTGGGATTTACAATTGCATCTGCATTAGGCAATTCGCTGCCTGGCAAATGGTGGTCAGTTACAATAACGGCTATACCTAATTCGCGCGCAGCTGCTACGCCCTCTATACTCGATATTCCATTGTCAACAGTGATAATTAAATCAGGATGCTGCGCCGCCGCAACGGCAACAATTTCTGGTGTAAGACCATAGCCATACTCAAAACGATTGGGCACCAAAAAATCTACAGACGCTAAACCCATCGCCCGCAACGCCAAAACTCCTAGCGCACTGCTGGTCGCACCATCGGCATCAAAATCCCCGATGATAATTATTTTAGCCTGAGCGACAACGGCATCCGCCAACAAACTCACCGCATTTTGTAAACCTTTAAAGTTTGGCTTTAGCAAATGCGCCAACTGATATTGCAGTTCGTGCTCATGCAAAATACCGCGAGCGGTGTATATGCGTTGCAATAGAGGGTGAAGTGTTTGATTAAATGGGGTGACGCACTCAATGGCACGACGTTTAATAATTTTTTGCATAGTTTCTCAAGTATAAAATGAAAAACGCCGCACCGGGCTCTCCAATGCAGCGTTTTATATCAGCCAGCTAAAACTATTGCCGAAGATTCGAGGCGATAAACTGCTGCACAGCGTTAATATTCTGAGAAAGCACCGTGTAGCGTTCCTCGCGTTGAAATAAATTTTTCATATGACTTGGCAACTCAGGATCTTCTGCTTGCCCCGCTTGCCGCACAGCTTCTGGAAATTTCGCAGGGTGAGCAGTAGCCAAGCACACCATGGGAATATCTTGTCGACGGCGAGTCTTGCGCGCGGCTTCAACACCAATCGCCGTGTGTGGATCAAGCAAATATTCTGTATGCTCAAAGACACTGCGAATAACATCCATAGTGACTTCATCATTTACGCCGTAGCTCGTGAAAAGCTCTCTGGCACGCGACAGTGCCGATGCTTTCAAGGTCATGCTGCCAGACTTGAAATCTTCCATTAATTGACGAATCGCATTGCCGTCGCGATCATATAAGTCGAACAACATACGCTCAAAATTGCTCGACACCATGATATCCATACTGGGCGATAGCGTGTGTTGTAAATCATGCTTTTTATGATCATTACTGCTAATACACCTATGCAAAATATCATTGCTATTTGTGGCAATAATCAATTGATCGATCGGTAGACCCATTTTTTTTGCGAGATACCCTGCGAAGATATCGCCAAAATTTCCAGTAGGAACAGAGAATGCAATTGGCCGATGAGGTGAACCCAGTGCCAATCCTGCATAAAAATAATAGACGATTTGCGCCATAATGCGCGCCCAATTAATTGAGTTAACGGCAACTAACTGGCGACCTTCTGGCAAAAATGATTGATCGCCAAAACTCGCTTTTACCATATTTTGGCAATCGTCAAAATTACCTTCGAGAGCAATATTGAATACATTGGGCTCAAGCACAGTAGTCATTTGCCGACGCTGAACTTCTGACACACGATTGTTAGGGTGCAAGATAAAAATATCAATATTCTCACAACGACGGCAACCCTCAATAG
>JAYWHF010000502.1:0-2729 GCA_043777855.1 Gammaproteobacteria bacterium
CCCTGGTGGCATCTGTCGTACTTTATGTATTGCTACCCTTGCTCGCAGGCATACTGACTCGTCATCTCTTGGCAAAAGATAATTCTGTAAACGGTTTAACAAGGCTGAATAATTTTTTAGCAGCCTGTAAGCCTTGGTCTGTAATTGGCTTGCTTGCTACTGTCGTTTTACTATTTGGTTTCCAAGCACAAACTATCATTACTCAACCGTTGGCAATTGTACTTATCGCTATTCCTCTCCTAATCCAAACTTACGGTATTTTTGCGATCACATTTGTGTCTGCAAAATTGATTAAATTGCCATACAACGTAGCCGCACCGGCTTGCATGATTGGCTCATCCAATTTTTTCGAACTTGCGGTTGCGGTTGCGATTTCGCTATTTGGCCTGCACTCAGGTGCCGCACTCGCCACTATTGTTGGTGTACTGGTAGAAGTCCCCGTGATGCTATCGCTAGTGGCGTTTTGTAATCGTACTCAACACTGGTTTTATCGAAAATAATTTTCACTACTCTTTTATTAATAAGGAAAACTCATGTCGTTAGTTCATCCATTTACATCTATGGCCATTGCAGATGGTGTAGGAAACATTTTATTTACACCATGCCCTGGTACCAAAGAAGTTGGATTGCAAGTATCGCTGGAACAATTAGCCACAGCAGGTGCGAGCGCGATTTTAACCTTGATGCCGAAAGAGGAAATGCAGCGCAATGCGGTTGTTGATATGCCGGAATTATGTGCACAACTCGGTCTGCAATGGTTTCACTTACCGATTGAAGACGATCATGCGCCAGAGCAGGAATTTACTGCCGCATGGAACGTTGCGAAGGAAAAAGTACATGCCCTGTTGGCGTCAGGTAAAAGCATTGCGATTCATTGCAAAGGTGGCTCAGGTCGCACCGGTTTGGTCGCTGCACAGATTTTATTGGAGCGCGGTGTATCACTCGACGAAGTAATTGAACGCGTGCGCGCCATTCGCCCTAATGCGTTGCAGGTTCCTGTGCATCAAACCTATATCCAGCAAGTCGCACAGCACATTATTGAAAACGCTTAATAAGCAATTAAGGGGTTAACCATGAAAAAAATTAAAATCGGTATTAACGGCTTTGGTCGCATTGGTCGTTTGGCACTGCGCGCATCTTGGCATTGGCCAGAGTTCGAATTTGTGCAAATCAATGATCCGGCGGCAGATGCAGCCACTTACGCGCACTTATTAAAATTCGATTCTGTGCAAGGCATTTGGCCAGAAGACGTTAGCGCCAACAGCGACCACATCATTATTAACGGCAAATCAATTCGTGTAACCACTAACAAAGCCATTGCCGATACCGATTGGTCAGACTGTGATGTGGTCATTGAATCGAGCGGCAAAATGAAAACCGTTGCGATTTTACAAGCCTATCTCGATCAAGGCGTAAAGCGTGTTGTAGTCAGCGCGCCAGTAAAAGAAGCTGGTGCGTTAAATGTAGTAATGGGTGTAAACCAACATCTTTTTAATCCTGGTGAGCATCGCATTGTGACAGCAGCTTCGTGTACCACTAATTGCCTGGCACCGGTAGTAAAAGTGATTCACGAAAAACTCGGTATTCGTCACGGTTCAATCACAACCATTCACGATTTAACCAATACCCAAAGCATTCTCGATCAACCGCATAAAGATTTACGCCGCGCGCGTGCATCGAGTATGAATTTAATTCCAACCACGACGGGTTCAGCGACGGCAATTGCCGAAATTTTCCCTGAATTGCGTGGCCGCTTGAATGGGCATGCGGTACGCGTTCCGCTCGCCAATGCATCCATTACAGATTGCGTGTTTGAAGTAGAACGCCCAACCACCGTTGAAGAAGTTAACGCCTTACTGAAGGCCGCCAGTGAAAATGAATTGCAAAATATTCTCGGGTATGAAGAACGCCCATTGGTGTCAACTGATTACTGTGGCGATCCGCGTTCTTCAATTGTTGATGCCTTGTCAACGATGGTTACCAACAACACTCAAGTCAAAATCTATGCGTGGTACGACAACGAATGGGGCTACGCCAACCGTACAGCGGAATTAGCCAAGTTAGTTGGCAGTGCCGAGTAATTGAAACGCTTAAGAGATTAATGAGTGATGACAAAAGCAGTGACAGGCTTATCAGCAGACGTTAAACAATATCTGGTTGTAACAGGAAACTATTGGGCATTTACCTTGACCGATGGTGCCTTGCGGATGCTGGTCGTTCTGCACTTTCATCAACTCGGCTATAGCCCGCTGAGTATTGCGTTTCTATTTTTGTTTTATGAAATTTTTGGCGTTATCACCAATTTAGTAGGCGGTTATCTCGGTGCGCGGATTGGGCTAAACCGCACCATGAATATTGGGTTGTTCATGCAGGTTGTTGCGTTATTAATGCTTGCGGTACCCACTGGGATGTTAACAGTGGCTTGGGTGATGGGCGCACAGGCATTATCGGGTATCGCCAAAGACCTCAACAAGATGAGTGCAAAAAGCTCCATTAAAATGTTAGTGCCGAGCGATCAACAAGGGCAACTATTTAAATGGGTGGCATTGCTCACTGGCTCTAAAAATGCACTCAAGGGTGTTGGCTTTTTTCTCGGCGGTGCATTGCTTGCCTTGTGGGGATTTAAGGGGTCTGTGATAGGCATGGCAGCAGCCCTTGGTATCATTTGGCTCGCCAGCATTGTGTTGCTCAAAAAAGATTTAGGTAAAGCGAAAAACAAACCAAAATTT
>JAYWHF010000503.1:0-2726 GCA_043777855.1 Gammaproteobacteria bacterium
CGCAACAAAAAAGCCCAACCGGTAAAATAGCTTTCAACTTTTTATTAATTTCACACAACACATCAGCCATGGAAAAGCCTTTGTGTATCATGTCGTAAAAAATTGAGGCCAAGGGCATAGCACCTATAGCGGCCGGCAAACCATGGCCGGTGAAATCGCCGAGTAAAACCACCATGTTGCCATTGGGCCGAATCGCCGCCACCATCACATCCCCGTTAAAAACGGCCAGAGGTGATAGAAAATACTTAACGTTACTTGCGCTGAGGCAACCGCTGTGTGCAACGTTGTCGAAGACCTGTTTAGCAACTGTTTGTTCTTGCAGCAATCGCTTATGGTGCTGCGCCAATTGATCGCGTTGGCTCAACATTGTGGAATGTAAACCACGCATACGGTTAAATGATTTTATTTTGGCTTTCAGAATAACCCGATTGTAGGGCTTGGATAAGAAATCATCCCCACCAGCATCGAGACAATGAACGAGGGACTCAGTATCTTGCAGCGACGTAAGAAAAATAATGGGCACTAATTCGTCGCCCGCCAATTCCTTAATCTGACGAGCAGCGCCAAAACCATCAAGCTGGGGCATAAGTGCATCTAGTAAAACGATATCTGGGCGCTCCTGCTTAAAGATGGCTACGGCTTCCAAGCCGTCTTTAGCGGAGAATACTCGATGACCTTCTTTACGCACGATGGTTTCCAAAATCATGCGATCAGAATCAGTGTCATCGGCTACCAGTATTTTTAAACAATTTACGTCTGTCATAACAACATCTCAAGGCGGCGACTGAATAGCGACTACATAAAAGCATCCGCAAATAACCACTCGCGCTGCAACTACTTCCACTTCCACTCGCTCTCCATCGTGTCACTGATACTTAACTATTGAATCGTGAACAATTGTTCGAAATTTGAAATCAATAATATTTTTTTCACATCTGGAGAACAGTTTACAATCTCAATTTTGGAACGCTCACCTCCCGCATGATCACGCAGGAGTAACAGCATGCCCAACGCAGAGCTGTCTAAGTAGGACGTACCCTGTAAATCGACACAATAGTGACTGGGTGTTTGCGTCAGTTTTTCATAGCAATTACGAAAATCTTGATGCGAACTGAAATCGAAACGTCCTTGGATATAAATGGTGAATTGCGCTCCATCTGCAGAAACTACTGATGTGATAGCCATGTTTTACCTCTTTACCACACTATTCATAAATTCAACGCTTGGATTTGTTGACCTAGGTTTTCCTACGCCCCCATTGATGCACGGGCACACGGAAAATTGATACGGTTAAGCATTCTTCCAACCCTAAGGGTAGCCGATAACTAACATTTGTATAGTTCCAAAAAAATAAAAGGATAAAAGAATAAAAGAATAAACATATTTTTTACGACGGATCTCTTCTACTGAACTCCTGTCCGACCCATTCATCCAGCTCCTTTTGCAAGTGCTTATCGAGCACAAGGCCGTCTTCGCGCTCGAGGCGTTGAATTAATTCCTTTATGGACTCGCACTTGTGATGTACGAGATGCCAGCGCTGCTGGATCTTATCAAGTATTGCATTTAAGTGCTCGAGTTTAGTTTGCTGTTCTTTGCAGGCCTCGCCTAAACGCTGAATAAAACCACTGTACGCAATTAATTCCTGCGGCATAACGTTCACTTTTCGCGCGGAATAAGTTTGTAAATATTGTTGTGTGTAAATATCGAGTTCGCGTAATTGTTGTTCTTCCGTACCGACTAAAACGCGTTGCTGGCTGAGTTGCTTGCCCACTTCTTGCTCTTTTTGCTCAGCTAATGTCAGCACTATTTGCAAGCGCTTGGCACGCGAATCAACCATACAACCTCCTAGCCAACCAGCGATGAAAATAAAACAACGTTAGTCCTTAAAAACAACGTTAGCCCCTAAACAAGAAACATGAGTCCTTAGAAAAGTATTTACAGTCCTTAGAAAAGAATAGAACTGTTTTACAAGAATGCAACGCCAGAATCTGTTCAATTCAAGCTAGGATCTTTTCAATTCAAGCTAGGATCTGTGTTGCGCCGCGAGGGGCCCTGACCCTTTGGGCGGTTGAGGTTTCAAAAGTACATGTAAATTGGCCAAGGACTCGGGCAGCAACACAGGCTGGGAAATACCCTGCTGGATAAACGCGCGCAGATGGGGGACCCGTTCTATGGCGATATCTGTTTCCGGGTCTGAACCTGGCGCGTAGGCTCCAATGGCAATAAGATCTCGGTTTTGCTGATAGCGCGCGAGAAGTTGCTTGAAACGTTGCATCAGCTTGAGATGATCGTCGGACACAATATTTTGCATAACGCGGCTGATGGATGCTTCAACATCAATCGCGGGATAAATACCCTCCTCCGCCATTTTTCGCGACAGCACTATGTGCCCATCAAGAATGGCACGCGCGGAATCCGCTATCGGGTCTTGAAGATCATCGCCCTCCGTCAACACGGTATAAAACGCAGTGATAGAACCCTGCCCCTCGGCGGCGTTACCGGCGCGCTCAACTAGCTGCGGAATTTTGGAGAAAACAGAGGGAGGATATCCTTTTGTGGCCGGTGGCTCCCCGATTGCCAGCGCGATCTCACGTTGCGCCTGCGCATAGCGAGTCAGAGAATCCATTAACAGCAACACATTCAACCCCTGATCGCGATAATGCTCCGCAATGCGACTGGCCAGCTGTGCGGACCGCAAACGCATGAGGGGTGCATCATCCGCCGGC
>JAYWHF010000504.1:0-7533 GCA_043777855.1 Gammaproteobacteria bacterium
CGTAACCATAACAAATATGTACAGCCGTTTCACATTTAAGCCCTTCAATTGCTTTTTCTAAAGTAGCAATCCCCCAATCATTTACCTCATCAAAAAACACATTAAAGGCAGGCTCATCAAATTGAATAATATCAACACCAGCAGCCTCTAATTCTTTGGCTTCTTGATTGAGAATTTTGGCAAATTCCCAAGCCAGTTTTTCGCGGCTTTTATAATGGCTATCGTAGAGCGTATCTATCATCGTCATGGGGCCTGGCAGCGCCCATTTTATGGGTTGATTGGTTTGCTGGCGTAAAAATTTTGCGTCTTCAACAAAAACGGGCTTTTGGCGAGACACAGCGCCAACCACCGTCGGTACACTTGCATCATAGCGATCACGAATTTTAACGGTCTCACGTTTCTCAAAATCAACGCCACTGAGGTGTTCAAGAAACGTAGTCACAAAGTGTTGGCGCGATTGCTCGCCATCACCGACTATATCAATGCCTGCTTGTTGTTGTTCGTGCAATGACAAACATAAAGCATCTTGTTTGCCGGCAATTAATTCCTCGCCTTGCAATTTCCAAGGTGACCAAAGTGTCTCAGGTTGTGCAAGCCAAGAGGGTTTGGGTAAACTGCCAGCAGTTGAGGTGGGTAATAATTTTTTCATAATAGATGGCCGTGTTTTTTTCGATTAATTAAAGAGCGTAATTAGCAGACCATTGCTCAAGAATAGTTTGATAGGGTTTGATGAAGTTCTCCTCAACAAACTTTCCCTGCTCAATAGCCAATCGGTTGCGTTCTTCTCGATCATAAACAATTCGAGTTAATGAATAATCCTGGTGCTTCAAGCTTGGCTGATAGGATTTTCCTGCGACAGAATTCGCATTGTAAATCTCAGGTCGGTAAATTTTTTGGAAGGTATCCATCGTACTGATGGTGCTGATAAGTTCAAGATTCGTGTAATCACCCAGCAAATCGCCGGCAAAATAAAACGCCAAAGGCGCAACGCTATTGGGAGGCATAAAATAACGAACCTTTAACCCCATTTTTTTGAAATAGTCATCCGTTAAAGAATATTCATCTTGCTGATATTCAATGCCCAATACCGGGTGCTGATTTTCAGTCCGATGATAATTCTTACTACTCGAAACACTCAGGCATATAACCGGCGGTTTATTAAAATGATCTTTGTAAGTGCGTGAATTAACGAAGCACTTAAATAGCTTTCCATGCAGATCTCCAAAGTTATTAGGCGTGCTAAATGTGGACTGATTTTTATTGTGCCCTAGCAACAACACACTAAAATCATAATCCCGCACGTAAGAGGAAAAATTATTTCCTACAATGCCCTCAATGCGCTCGTTGGTTTTTCGATCAACAATATTCGGTTTCAATATTTCAATCAAAGGGAGTGCATTACTCGTGTTTTCAATGTCAACATTCATCGCAACGGAAATGATTTCAAGTGCGACAGTATAACGATCGCCTTTGGGGTTATCCCAATGCGCCAAGGCATTGAAACGATTGTCAATCATCCTTAACGTGTTGCGTAAGTTCTCTTGGCGACTTGTCCCTCTCGCCAAATTAGCAAAGTTGGTAGTGATGCGCGTATTTTCGGAGGGATGATAATTCTCGTCGAAACAAATGCTCTTAATAGTGAATGTAAACTCTTTGCTCATTGTAATCTGGCCCCCTAATTTCTGAGATAAAACCTGAATGTATTGCTTGCTCTTTCTAGGCTATTTGTGATTTATACATGAATCATTGCATGAATAAAAATGATTTTATTTCAATAAGGCATGAATAAAATTCATTGTTGGGCGTAATCTAATGCAGAGACATTTTTGCCGGTGTGAACTCTGTGGTGGTTCAGTAAGAAGGGTCGTTGCATAGTACTTTTACATAGTCATTTTAGTCGTCCTCATTGATGAACTTAACAAAAAATGCTAAGTTGACTATTATTTTGATCATAAATGCATTTAATGACCGCAAAATTAGTCATTAATAAAAAGTGAGTTTCGCTGTGACAATACCAAGAACCTATTCTCAGTACGCCCAAGATGCAGCACTCTTGCTGGGAGAGCATATCAAGCTTGCGCGCAAACGCTATAAGTGGTCTGAACATGCGCTGGCGGAACGTGCAGGCATTTCACGCGCAACCTTACAAAAAATTGAAAGCGGTGATATGGGTTGCGCTATCGGATTGTTTTTCGAAGTTGCTGCGCTGGTTAGCATTAACTTGTTTGAGCAGGATTCTTCACCTCTGACCAAATCCATAGAGCAAGTAAGAGATAAGATTGCCCTCCTTCCCAAACGTATCAGCACAAAAACAAGAGTGATAAAAGATGACTTCTGATAGCCGAGAAGCCTATGTATGGGTATGGTTGCCACATGAAACCATACCTGTTGTTGCGGGAAGGCTTGAAGCAGCGGATGGCACCGTCGTGTTTAACTATGGTAAGAGCTATCTTGAACGGATTAATGACAACCCGCCCGCCATTTCACTCTATGAGCCAGAGTTGCCACTCAGGGCGGGCGAAATTCCTCTTCTGGATGGCTTGTTTATACCCAGCTGCATCCGCGATGCCGCGCCCGATGCATGGGGGCGTAGGGTTATTATCAATAAAAAGCTGGGGTTAAAAGGTGCAAATACGGATACAGCCGAGCTGGATGAGCTGACTTATTTGCTGGAGTCTGGTTCAGATCGTATTGGCGCATTGGATTTTCAGCGATCTCCTACAGAATATGTGCCGCGTTCAGCGAAAAATGTTCCATTAAGCGAATTGTTGGCTTCGGTAGAGCGTGTTGAAATGGGAGTACCCTTAACGCCAGAACTTGATTTGGCGCTCTACCACGGAAGTTCTATTGGCGGTGCGCGCCCAAAAGCGTTGATCGAAGATCAAGGCAAAAAATATGTAGCAAAGTTTTCTTCAAGCGATGATTTATACAACGTCGTTAAGGCCGAATTTGTTGCCATGCGCTTAGCAAAATTGGCAGGGCTTAGGGTTGCCCCTGTTCAATGGGTACGTGCTGCGAATAAAGATGTATTGTTAATTGAACGATTTGACCGCGAACAATCAACACAGGGTTGGACGCGTAAAGCCATGGTTTCTGCGCTCACAATTTTTGGGTTAGATGACATGATGGCGCGATACGCCAGTTACGAAAAATTTGCCGAAATCATCCGCCATCGTTTTACAAACCCGAAAGAAACACTGGAAGAGCTTTTTTCGCGTCTTGTTTATAATATTTTGTGTGGGAATACCGATGACCATGCGCGGAACCATGCCGCATTCTGGGATGGTAAATACTTAAGTCTTACACCTGCCTATGACATATGCCCCCAAGGACGCGCAGGAAACGAGGCATCCCAAGCCATGCTGATATCCGGCAATAAAAATTTGAGCCAGCTTAAAAACTGCCTTGAAACTGCCCATAATTTTCTTCTGCCTGAAGATGCAGCTCGCAGCATTTTTGCAAAACAAAAAGCGGTTATTGAAAATAACTGGACGGCAGTTTGTGATGAAGCTCAGCTCAGCGAGGTAGATAGAGCATTGCTCTGGAAGCGGCAATTTTTAAACTCATTCTCTGTAGAAGAATAAACAACACCGAGAGAAAATATTAATGGTAGGTAGTTCAGTGATATGTACAGAAGCATCCGCGCGACTTACCTTACCTTAGGTTTCCTGCGCTGCCGCAGGTGTATATAAAGTGCTAGCGGCATCACCAGGCCAAAAATAATATGCACATAACTGGTGTATTGCCGGATGGATTCGTTGGCCAGGTAGTAGAGCAGGTAGCCCAGTAATATTTGCAGTAACGCTAAGGTGCCGATAACAATTCCTGATTTACGCGAACGTGTGGATTTCCAGCCGTAGGGAATATGTGCCGCTAGGAGTGCGCCAAAACTCATCAGCATGAAAAAAGCCGCTGCGCCGTGAGCCCGTATCAATACGGATTGTAGTGGGTGCTTTTGCGGGCCGAACTCTCCCTCAATTTCAACCCATTGGTTGAAGATAAAAAACAGCACACCGCTGCACAGGCTCAAGGCGAGAAAACCATAAAAGACTCGGCGATAGAGCAGCGGAATCCGCAGGCTAATTAGTTTCATGTATTTGCATCCTTAGATAATAAGCGCTTCAGCATTCAGCGCCGTTAATAAAGGGGCGGGGTTCTTCATTAAAGCAATCACTTTGGTCAATGCGTCGGCCAGCATGCAGCTGTTGGCAAATACCGAATAACTGCGGTTGTCGCGCACCGGAGTGTGGGTTTTGGGGGAATAAATTCCCGCTTTTTCGGTTAAGTGGCTATCGGCTAAGAAATAACCGGCGCTAGTGGCCAATGCGGTATTTTTTAAGGTGATGGGAAACAGTTGCTGTGGTTGTTTTGGGTGACGAATGCCCAGGGTTTGCTGCTGCCAATGGCTCATGCGTAAATCGCCACCGGCGTTAATGCAGATGTTGATATCAGCTTTTAGTGAATTGGCTTCGCTGGTTAGGTTATCGGTTTCGCCGGTTAGCTTGTCGGTTTCGCTGATTAGCTTATCGGCGGCATGCTGAATCGCGTCAAACGCTTTATCGACTGCAAAACCTTTGGCAATTCCGCCTAAATCGATTTGCAGGGGCTGGCTAAAAAATATCACATCGGGTTGTAGTTGAATCGCTTGCCAGTTGGCGTATTCGTTCATAGTTAAACGATGATTATGTTGGTAAAAGTCATGATTATGTGGGTAAAAATCATGATTAGGTTCGTAAAAACCATGATTAGGCAGGACGCGGTGTTGCACCAGTGTTGAGCCAATCGTTACATCAAATAGGCCTTGGCTTAATTCACTAAGCTGAAGGGCTTGCTGCAAAAGCTCAGAAGTCAGCGCAGAAATAGGCTGGGGTTCAAGGTGGGCATAACGGTTAATGCGCGTGAGTTCGCTCTCGCTGGAGTGAAAGCTCATGAGCTGCTGAATCTGCTCAATGGCCGCAAAGCCACGTTGGCTGAGTTCAATTAGCTGTGCGTTAGTAAAATCGCCCTGTAAGGTTATTTCTACATAGGTGCCCAGCAGTGGGCGGCAGCGCGCCAAGCGATTGTTTCGGGTCATAGCGCCTTGAGTACGAGGTTCCAGGTGTGTGTTAAGCGGTTAATGCCGTCGGTAACGTGTGAGCAAGAAAGGGTTGCGCCCGAAATATTGATGATATTACCGTCAAGTTTTAAGGGAGTCGTGTGGTTTTTGCCGTGAAATTGCATACGCCATTTAGGGTTTTGTATTTCAAAACCATAGGTTTCGCGATAGGTAATAATTTCAATGCCATTGACCTTGCCTTCGGCAGTTAAACCTACCGCGAGATCAATATTTTCATGCTTACCAATCACTTGATCGACAATAAACCAGCCATTGTCAGCGGTTTTCCAGGCATTGATCTTGGTGTTGCGCACACGCACCTTGCTGGCTTGCTCAATGGCTTTACGCTGTTCTGGCGAAAGCTCAAACGGGGCAGGGGTGAGTGCAGTTGTACCCCAAATAAGCTGTTGCGCCTGCTCAATGGTTAAATAGGTTTTGGCGTTTGCATAGCGCACTGGTAAAAACACTAAGGCACTGCCCAGCAGCAAGGATTTATTAAAAAGACGTCTGTTTAGGGACATGTGAACCCACATAAATTAAAATTCGAAACCAACCGTTAAACCGGCATGCATTTTTTCGTGTTCATCCCAGTTACGGTTATCGCGTTTAAAGGAGAAATCAGACCCGCCTCCACGAACTTGCCATAAAACACCTGCAGTGGCCCACCACTCTTTAGCGCCGTAGTGTACCGTTGGGCCAAAGTAAGCACCGTATTGGTGGCGTGAGCCGACCCGAAAGTCGGTTAAATCAAAGCTTGATCGTTGCAGTTCGGGGTTAAATTCACCCTCTTCCTGTGGGTTGAGATAGTCTGACTGCGAACGAAATTCCATACCCACATACCAGTTAGAGGCAAGGCGATAAGCTAAGCCAGCGCGAATTTCTAAGGCAATTTCTTCTTCTAGCACACCCGGTGAATGGCGGCGCTCAAATTCTACTTTAGGTGAGAAGGTTAAGAGCAAGGTGTCATCTAAGAAGTTCTTTTGTAGGTAAATGGCGGTTACAAATGAATCCTGATCGATATCAGCACCGTCTAAACGGTATTTGTCACGGTGCTCATAACCTAAGCCAAAGGAGAGGCCTACTACATCCTTATAAGTACTCAGTACGTTGTACTTAGCCATCAATTCATAGCCGCCAAACTGAGTATCTTTAAAGGTTTGGCCTTCGCCACCTTGGGTTTCAAACATGGGGTTGAGGTTTTCGTCGTCCACCGAGTAGTTATGATTGAAAATCATCGCCGTAGCTTCAAGGGTAAGCTTGCTGCTAACCCCATATTCAGCGCCTATACGAATATCGTTAAAGCTGTAATCGCCTGAGTCTTTACCGGTACGGTTAACGTTGCTTAATTTAATTTCGGTGCGGCCTTCGGGCAGGGTGTCTGCGCCTTTGGCGTATATCCACAAACTTTCGTCTGCGCTGGCAACGCCAGCCAAATTCATGAGTAATGCGGTAAGGCTAGCGGAGGTAATAAGTGCGCTTCTCATGGTTTTTCTTTTCGTGGTCATGACTTTTCTCGTGGTGTTTGTTAGTGGCGTGTATTTACTGGTATGTCGTTTTTGTGCGTAAAGATGGCACTGTATTGCGGATGATATTGTATTGCAGATAATAATAATTATCAATATCATAGGCGTAAAAATTAACAAGCGTTAAATAATCTCAAAAACTAAAGGTGTTCACTGTGTTGTTGGTCATGAATAGATTGAAGGGTATAGCGGCGATTTGCGGTTGTGCGGTGGGTTCGTTAATGGCGCCTATGTACGCAAATGCTATGGAGGCGGCAATAGAAGAGGTTACCGTTACTGCTTCGCGCGCAGAGTTGCAGGTACAGAAAACTCCTTATGCGGTTTACTCGCTGGGCAGCAATGTGTTGGCCGAGGATGCACCGCGCAATTTGCCCGAAGCATTAACTCGGATGCCCGGCGTTAACTTGCAAAAAACGGCCAACGGCCAAGGCTCCCCATTTATTCGGGGCTTTACCGGCTACCGCACCCTCATGCTGATTGATGGCGTGCGTTACAACAACTCGGTGTATCGTGATGGGCCGAGTGAGTATTTCTCGTTAATCGATAGCCAGACCATAGCGCAAATTGACCTTATTAATGGCCCAGGCTCAGTGCTCTATGGTTCGGATGCGATTGGCGGAACGCTTTCTCTAAATACCCGCGCGCCTAATTACCTGCAAGAAGAGGAGGGCGTTTACCTCAATGCTGAGCAGTCATTTCGATTTGCCTCGGCAGAGCATAGCCAGTTGTCGCGCACCGAAGTTGACCTAGGTGATGGCAAAACCTGGGGGCTGCGTTTAGGGTTATCCCTTAAAGACTTTGGCGATGCTGAAACGGCGCGCCTTGGTAAACAACCGCATACTGGCTATGACGAAAGCGCTTACGATCTACGTTTTGATGCGCAACTTAGCGATCAATGGCAAGTGCAAGCGGCTC
>JAYWHF010000505.1:0-7481 GCA_043777855.1 Gammaproteobacteria bacterium
CTTAAAACGTTACCCGCTTCAGCAACACGCGTGTCTAGTGACGTGACTATTCTAGAGTCAACGTATTACCCCGCGGCCTCGAACACACCTAAATATAAAATTCCGCTCTACACCAACGTTATCTTATATTTTGGCGATGACGTGCGCTTTAAGGGGTTCGGATTAGACGGACAACTGAGCGGAAAAATTAATGTACTCAAAGAAGAAAATCGCCAAACACTCACTACGGGTTTTGTGGCCGTTAACAATGGCGTTTACAAAGCCTACGGGCAAGAACTCAGCATCGCGCGCGGTCGTTTAATTTTTCAGGGGCCCTATGACAACCCGGGGCTGGATATCCGCGCCCTGCGCACTATCGAAACAGCAAATCCAGGACAATCCATCTTTGCCGGCTTAGAAATCGGTGGAACTCTGCAGCACCCAAAGAGTACAGTCTTTGCCATTCCCGCATTGCCCGACAGTAAGGCTATGGCACTGCTCATTACGGGCAAGGCGCTAGATCAGCTGTCTAATGGCGACGCTTACGCCGTCATCGCTTCACTGAGTAGCCTCGGCGTAGAAAATGAATCAGGGATCACCGCAGATATCGCGCATTTTTTTCGCCTCGATGAAATCACCATTAAGGCGGATAAGGGTTTAGATCAAAGTCAGTTGTGGATGGGGAAATATATAACGCCCAAATTATTTATACGCTATGTCGTTGGTTTATTTGATCAAGCTTTCACGCTCGGCATGCGCTACCAAATAACCGAGAAATTGCGGATAGATGTTGAATCCGGCAAAACTCAGAGCGTAGATGCCATCTACAAAATTGAACGATAAATATTCCGCCGTGAATTTATATTAGCCCCGGCAGAAAAATTGTAACTGAATATTTTTAGCGCTCTACGTCGCCGAACTCAGCAGCTAGGGTTATGTTTGGGTTCTTTCTCGGTTAAAGTTTCAATCCGCGCGCTCGTAATGAGCGCGAAAACCTTCGAGGGTTGGTAATGATTAACTTTACACATGCAATGCATTCCCCTCTGCGGTATAACGGTTATCTGCCCATACTTGCTCTACATGAATTAATGCGAACTGCTGTGAGCAGTAGGCGTAATGCTGTAGTGCCGAGATATAAAGATAATTTTCTTCGGCATTCATGGCTTAAGATCGCCGTTGCCAATGCATTGGATTCCTACGGACATGCAATACAGCCAAAACAACTACCGCATCTTGCTTAACAAGATAATAAATACCGTAAGGAAAACGATGAATGAAATTACGCGAAACACTTTTATAGACTTGTGGATATTGCGAAGGGTTACGCTGAATAGAATTTAATGCGGCTTCCACGCACAACATAAATTCTTGCCCCAAGCCAGCTCGACAGGATTGATAATACTCAAAAGCTTCTTGCAAATCTTTTTCCGCCTCATGGCGGACTTTAATATTAAACAGCATTTTTTGTTACACGCTGTAAAACAGAAACCCAAGAATCGCCCAATTGCCCATCCAGCTCCAAAGCTTCTAACCGAGCATCAAGCAACTGCTGTTGCTCTATAGATAAAGGCTCTGCAAACGAGTCAGCGCGAACGCTATCCCAAAGCTGCTCCACCAATATTATTTTTTCACTGGCTGATAGCTGTTGAATATTCATATTAAATTACCTTTTAATAAAATAGGAGCTCATTGAACTCCAGTTATTTTAGAAGCCTTCAATTACTTCTGGCTCTAGCCCTTCTAGCGAAGCTAAAGAATAGCTTTCATGGGCATTGACAGCAAGCGAGCCATGAACTTTTGCAGAAGAATATTGGCCTGCTTTTGAATTGTGTTTCCACCAAATAATTTTACTAACTGCCATTGAGCCTTCAGGGCGAGCAGAAGACGCATCGCCTTCAAAAAATTTGGCAGAATAGCTTTTAAAATATCGGCATCGGCATCACTAAAACCTGTGCGCTATGCTAATTGTGGCGTAATTGCACCGTAAGTTACATACACCGCTCTATCTACGCGGTGTTTCATGCCCATTGTGTCTGAACTTTTTTTAGATTAACAGAAATGGAATTTACAGATACGGGCATAAAACCTCGTCAAATTTTTTAAGACTGTACTGACTTTAGGCACGGCTTGCCTTAATGCTGGGAACTAACAAACTCTGTTGAACTAGTGAAATTATTTATTGCTGCACTTGAAATAAATTACAGTAAAAGTGCCTACAGCGCTGATGACAAAACGGCTCAGTTAAAATAATTTTGGCCAAAGCTTCCATCAAATAGTTTTGTCGTTGTAGTGCATCATGCATTTTTTCCGGCACGGAATCTCAACATAGTTATAGAGACAGTGCGCCAATAGCAACACCACGGGTATTGCGGCTATGAAGACAAAAATTTGCTGCCCCAGCGTTAGAAATTCTGCGACAGGCTGGCCGGTCAGCAGTATGAAAGCGGCTCTTAGTAGCTCCAAAACAAACCAATGCACCATGTAAATCGCAAAGGATATTCTGCCTAGATAAATCAGTGGCGGCCAATGTAAATAATGAGAGCTGCTTGCGGGTACTCGCGCAGCACACACAACGAGCCATACAAACCCCAGCACCGAAATTACTGCCGGAATAGGCAGTGCAAGTAAGAGCACATTAGCAACGAGCGCTGGCAATGCCATGCCGCCAGATGCTAGCCGGGCATACCCGCCCTGCTGAAAAACTCGCAGGGCGATGACGCCCAGAGCGCACTCGCCAAAACAGCGCAACAACATTGGCCAGCCGGCGAAATCTAACCCAAGATTGCCGAAGTGCCATTCAATGGCAATGAGTACAATAAACATGGCGGCGGCAAAAATAATGTGAACTTGCGTGTGCGCTAACAACACATGGCGAATCAGTAACGGAACTGTTAAGTACACCAACCACTCCGCACTGATCGACCAAGCCGGCTGATTCCAATAGGCATTCCAGTGCAGCGTTTGCAACAGCAGAAAATTTGTTAGCAGAGAAAAAATAGTTTCGCTTCCCGTAAAAGGTGTTGCTAGCAGCGAAGCCTTCGGAAAATGTTGGGCCACTAGCAACCACTGCAAAGCCTCCAAGATGACAAACAAACCGAGCATAAAAATATGCAGCGGATAGACGCGCGCAAATCGAGCGACCATGAACCGCCGATAGTCGGCCCAGACGACCGCTTTTTTAAAATGTTCCTGATAGACGTACGCTAAAACAAAACCACTGAGAACAAAAAATAAATCTACCCACAGGTATGATTTTAAAAATAACTTCGAGGGGATCGCTTTGGCAACATCCTGTAAGAGCACAAACATAAAATGATGCGCAAGAACAAACATAGCGGCCAAGCCGCGTAACGAGGTCAACGCCATGAGTTCGCTGCGCGCAGGTGGATTCAAGAAACTATCCCTCTAAACAATGAAATGGGCATCACAGCTGCACCACTACAGAGGCTTGCGCGCCAGCGCTTTGGCCCAAAGGGTGATGCCACGCACGACTTTTTGTTGCTCCTCTGGCTCAGCCACTATATGCGACGTATTAACCAGATAAAGAAGGCTTAACTTATTGGCAAAGGGGATCTGGTTGAAACAATCGAGATATTGATTTTCATAGTTGTAATATTCGCTAGAGCAAAAAACATTAAAGAACTCTACGCCGCGTTTTATCAAGCTGGCCAAGCCTGCACTGACTTCCGCTTTGGGTGGGAAGTTACCGAAATTGGGGACTTCAAAAAATCGCGCTTCAACGTTAGAAACCGCCGCGCCCGACTTAGCTTTTTTGATGCCCAGTATGCGCTGTGCTAGCCCAACCCAGCGTTCCGTCGAACATACTCTGGGCACATAGTGGTGCAAGTAGCTCTTCCAACTCATGTAGCAATAGCCGTCGATTTGCGCAACGCCAATCACCCGCGGATCTTTCAGGGCAGTGCGATAAGAGGCATAAGCTCCCGAGCAAAGGCCGTACAAAATAAACCGGTCAATTTTCTTCTCGCGCGCCAAATAATCCATGACTTCTTGAACTTCACCCACGGCCGATTCGGCGGCTGTCAGTGTGCTGCGCCGCGCCTCACTATCGCCGACGCCTGAAAAATCAAACCTTACCGCCACTAAGCCCGCGTGTTCAGCGATAGACCTCGCTAAGGTAACCGATAACCGACACGAACCCACCCGATGAATAACACCCGAGTTCAGTAACACCACGGCTACATTTTCTGGGCTATTTTCCGGGCCATTTTCAGGGCTATTTTCAGGGCTATTCGCCGTTGCTTCAGGTTCGCAAATGATGCCAAACAATGGATTTATCTGACCAACTGAGATAACACGTTCACGCATAAAATCCACTACTCGCTAAAGGGATGATGAAAAATATTGCTCTATCGCATCGAGGATCGGCGCAGGCCAAAGGATGCCGCCAACGTGGTCAACATAATTCCAATCGTGCGGGGCGGGCGCTAATCGGTGGTGATATTTTGGCGATTTGCACAAAAGCTCACGAAATGCGGTAAAGCCCGGAGTGTCGTGGGAAATAATTTGCGCGATGGTTTTAGCCTCTAGGCCCGCTGGCGCGCAAGAATCCAGCGTTAGTAAGCTGCGCTGAAATTCTTTGGAAAGGCAGAAGCCATTGAAATGCAAGGCGCCATCGGCAGCGACGAACTTGGTGCGAGAAGGTTTATCTGACCGTGCCGTTATATTCTGGCGAAGTTCTTCGATGTACTCGTGGCCACTCATCGCGGGGTCCCACAGCAACAGACGCGTTACGCTTGGATGATGCGCCGCCACGTGAGCCGCGAGTAAACCGCCCATTCGCAGCCCCAAAAGCGTGACCTTAGGCACGGCGGCGATGTCGATTAACTCTTGTACGGCATGGCCGATATCCTCTAGCCAATCCGCGGCCGTTACGCTGTCGAGACTAGCGGCGGAATCGCCGGTACCGCGATAATCAAAACGCAACACTGAGTACCCAAGCTTGGCGAGTTCAATCGCCAAACGCCGCAGCGAACGGTGCGCGCGCATATATTCCTGACCAAAAGGATTGCATAACACAATTCCCTCTCGACGATTGCCGTTTTGCGGCGGATGAAAAATGCCAAAAAGATAGGTATCCGACGGCCCAAAATAAAACGCTTCCAAAAAAATTACCCTCTTACATCAATGGTTTATTGGGCCAGCGCCGACACACCTGCGCTGGAGGAGTGCCGGCATTATTCTTTGCTGCCGAATAGCTTGCGCAGGAAACTCGTTGTGTTTTTACTATCCGTTTGAACCTCTGCTTGAAGCTCTACTTGAACCTCTGCGCCGGGCGGTAGGCCGTCGGCGACTGTGATTGCCGAGCCGGTAGTGGCGTCAATTCGCGCTGCCAATTGCTCTAAGGTATTCACCCACATATCCTGCGGCGTGAAGCGCACACCTAATTGGGCTTCAATAGCCAAAATAACTTCAAGCGCTAGCAACGAGTGCCCGCCCACATCAAAAAACTGCCGGTTGATGCCAACCTGATCGCGCTTTAATGCACTTGACCAGATTGCTACCAACGTCGCTTCGGTCGGCGTGGTTGGGGCTACCATCTCGGCGCTAGCGGAGGTTTCCGCCATGGGCTGCGTCAACAATACTCGATTAACCTTGCCAGAGGCCAACAAGGGTAACTGTGCTAAAACAGCAAACTGTTGCGGCAGCATATAGTCTGGCAAGCTTTGCCGCAGGTGTTTGCGCAGCTCGGTATTGGTGGGATGTTGTCCCTCGCGATAAACCAAATGTGCTACTAACCGCTGATCCTCAGGGGTAACCGTCTGCAGCACCACAACGGCATCGGCTACGGCGGCGTGACGGCGTAAGTGTGTTTCTATCTCCTCCAGCTCGATACGAAAGCCGCGCAGTTTAACTTGCTGATCAAGACGCCCGCCAAACTCAACGAAACCTTGGTGCGTCCAACGCGCCGAATCGCCCGTGCGATAGAGGCGATGGCCTTGCTGATTGACAATAAATCGCTCTGCCGTCAGTTGCGGCTCTCCAACATATCCATCAGCCACGCTGGCGCCACCTATCCATAGTTCTCCATAGACGCCTAATGGTAAGGGATGTAGGTCGGAATCCAGCACATAAACCTGTGTGTTTGCCAAAGGACGACCCAGATAAACAGCGGGCGCTGAGCCGTCTTCTGCAGGATGCAAACGATAACAGGTCGTCCACACCGTGGCTTCCGTTGGACCATAAAGGTTCCAAAGTTCAACACCCTGCGTTAGCAAGCTGGCCGCAAGATCAGGCGCGAGTTTTTCACCCCCACAGAAACCACGAAACCCGACGGGCGCCTGCCAACCGGCGCTTAACAGTATTCGCCAGGTCGCCGGGGTTGCTTGGAGTAGGTTGATATTGTGCTCGCGCAATAGACCTTTGAGTGCATTATCGTCCCGCGCTTCGTGCTCGCCCGCCACGACGAGAGTGGCGCCCGCCAGTAAGGGCAAAAATAATTCCAACAGAGAAATATCGAAAGCCAAGGTCGTGATGGCCAAGAGCCGGTCGTTAGGTGTTAACCCAGGTTCACGCGCAACGGCGCACAAGAAGTTATGCAGCGCACCGTGACTGACAACCACCCCTTTAGGCTCGCCGGTTGAGCCGGAGGTAAACATGATGTATGCCGGGCTGTCGCGCGAGATCGACAGGGGCAGTAGGGCCGTTGATGCAGATTCCACCATGGCCGCCGCCTCGTCGATAAAGAACGAAACACCCTCATAAAGACTCAAGCTTGCACTTAGCGCTCGCTCACTGACCACACTCTGTGCGCCGGCTTTAGCCAGCATTTGCTGGATCCGTCGCGCAGGATAAGTTGCATCAAGGGGGATATAGGCCGCCCCGAGTTTCCAAATCGCCAAGATTAACGCGGGCAATTGTGCGTTGCGACTTACCAAAAGCCCAACCCGGTGCCCCGCGGCAACACCCTTGCTTTGCAGATAATGTGCTAGCTGGTTTGAACGCTGCTCGAGTTGGTTGAAACTATAATTTTCTGCATTGGCAATGACGGCCGTTTTTTCCTGCTGACGAGATGCCGATGCCATCCAGTCGCCGACAACGCCGTGATGGAATTCAAATTCAACCCGGGTATCGTTCCACGCACGCAATCTTTGGTGCTCAGACGAGCTCACCGAGGTGAGTTCGGCCAAGGTCATATCAGGGTTCTGCGCAATTTGACGCGCCATGTCCGTTAAGCTGTCGCCAAAGGCTTGTACTGTTGTGGTTTCAAACAGCGCTATCGGAAATTCCATGCCGCCTTCCATCCCCTGCAACTGGCGCTTTACCCAAACATCCAAATCTGTTTGTACACCATTACGCTCGATATCCACTTGCGTGCGTAAGACACCATCCATTTGGTCTGCGCGATTTCGCACATCCTGATAACTGAATAAGGTTTGCACAAGCGGGGGACGCGCGGCGTCGCGCGGTGGATTGAGCGCATGCACCAGTGTTTCAAACTGGGTATCTTGATTATCCATGGCATCCAGCAAGGTTTTTTTCAC
>JAYWHF010000506.1:0-2695 GCA_043777855.1 Gammaproteobacteria bacterium
GATTATAAGAGCACGTTTCGCGATGATAACGATAATTCAGCCGCTCCCGCCTGGTTTAAAGAGCGCAATACTAGCGATGCGGCGGGAACAATACCGCTGGTTGACCCTTTAACCGGCGTCAGTGTTCCGAAGGCAGGTTACAACCCAAATCGATTCTTTGGTGTCGATGCCCAGACACTCGATCCAAACTGGTACCACTTAAACGGCTTTATCGCCGGGGGCGACTGGGAGAACCCAACATCTCTGCAGCTCAAGCACTTAGCTGGAGACACTATTGATCTAGCAACCGAACGCCAAAATGTTAAAGACTATATCAATGGCGCTATGCATATGTACCTCGATATGGGCGTTGACGCCATTCGTTTAGATACCGTCAAACATGTGGAACGAAATGAGTTGCTAACCTACGTTAATGATTGGAAGGCATATAAGCCGGGGCTCTTTGTCTTTGGTGAGAACCTTGTCAAAGGCACGGGTTTTGGCTCTGAATTGGACAACGATAATGCCAGCGCCGTTATTCGCCCTTGGTGGTATACCCGAACAACGAACAACCCTGCCGACCCTAGAGCGGGCGGCGACTCGGGCTTCTCGGTGCTTGATTTCTCGGTTTTTTCAACCTTCCGCGATAACGTTACCAAGGGGCATTTTGGTGGTATTGGTGGCGTCTTAAGCAAAGACTGGGTTTACGGCGACGCTACTAAACTGGTCACTTTTTTCCAAAATCATGATGTGGGCCCCGACAACGATTTTAAGTTTCGCTATGGAGGTGCTGCCGGTAACGCGGCAATGGTGTACAACTTACTCTGGACCAATCGTGGAATACCGGCACTTTACTACGGTGAAGAGATCATGTTTCAAGGGGGCTTACCTCAAGACATATCGGGCAATAGCGACACAGTTGATCAAACGGGGCGCGCTTACTTTGGCCCAGCGCTTGATAACCTTGCCACCACACAGAGCCATGTACTTTACCAACACATTAAACGACTCAATCAAATTCGCGCGGCTGTTCCAGCACTGCAAAAGGCACCTGCCACACAAGTGAATGAGTGGGGCGCGGGAATAAGTTATGTGCGCGATTTATCGAGTGAAGGGAGTTATGCAGTCGTTGGCCTAGCCAGTGGTTCCGGGCAGTCAATTACCCTAACGGGTGTTCGCAATGGGGTTTATAGAGACGCCGTAACCGGCAACACCCTGAATGTTGGCAACGGCACTATAAACTTTAATGTGGCGAGTTTCTCAGCGGGAATTTATGTGCTTAACGGAGCGGGGAAAATTGGTGAAACAGGCGCTTTCCTAAGGTAGCCGATTTTCTAATGTACCATTGGCAATTGTCATGTAAACAAAAAGGAGCCTAGGCTCCTTTTTTATTGTACAACCTACTTCTTACGCGCACGTCGGTCGTCTTTTCGACGATTTTCCGACGCTTTGTTCGCCGCTTTCTCTTCCTCTGTGCGCCTATCCTCCCGTTGACGCTCTTCAAGAACGTCTTCAAGTTGGCTCAGAATAATCGGTTGAATTTTCTTTTTTTCCATCACAAGCTCCTCATATGTTCTCTTCGATGCCTCATGGGTAAGTCTGGTTCCCCCCAAACTCCCACTGAGTATAGATCAGATTTCCTATTAAACATCAAGGTTAGCGACAGCCAATGCATTTGTTTCTATAAATTCGCGACGTGGTTCAACTTGATCACCCATTAATGTGGTGAAAATTTGATCAGCCGCTATGGCGTCCTGAATAGTCACTCTCAACATACGCCGAGTTTCTGGATTCATGGTCGTGTCCCATAGCTGTTCCGGGTTCATTTCTCCCAACCCCTTATAGCGTTGAATGTTGTAGCCTTTGCGCGACTCTTTCATAAGCCAATCTAAGCCTTCGGAAAAACTGGTGATGGGTTGCTTACGCTCACCGCGTTGAATGTAGGCACCATCTTCAATAAGCGCATCAAGATTTCCACCCAGTGCCACAATGGAGGCGTATTCCCCCGAGGCAAAGAAATCATGATTGAAAGGGTAATGCGATGATATTCCGTGGGCAATAATCTCAACTTGAGGCAAAAATAAGTGCCGCTCTTTATCTTCTCGTACACTGATTAGATACTTCTGACTTCCCGCTCGATCATCGAGGCTAAAGCTGGCTAACATTTGATCACACCACTGCTGCATGTAGCCTTGATCCGCCAAGTGCTCAGAACGCACAGCCGACACGTAAATCATCTTTTCTAACACGATCGCCGGATATAGACGCGATAATCGCTCAATAGTCGCCATTACCTTCCGGTATTGATGGACTAATTTTTCGATCGCCTCACCGCCGATGCCGGGGGCTTCAGCGTTGACATGTAAACTGGCTCCCTCGAGCGCCGCCTGCGTGAGAAACTCCGTCATAGCGGCCTCATCCTTCAAGTATTGTTCCTGCTTGCCTTTGCTGATTTTATACAGCGGCGGCTGCGCAATATAGATATGACCACGCTCAATAAGCTCGCGCATCTGGCGGAAAAAGAAAGTCAGTAACAAGGTACGAATATGCGAACCGTCAACATCAGCATCCGTCATGATAATAATACTGTGGTAGCGGAGCTTTTCCGGATTGTACTCATCCTTACCAATTCCGCATCCGAGCGCAATAATGAGGGTGCCAACCTCAACGCTGGACAGCATTTTATCGAATCGCGCCTTTTCGACGTTGAGAATTT
>JAYWHF010000507.1:0-2688 GCA_043777855.1 Gammaproteobacteria bacterium
AGCGGTGTTTAAAGGAGATGCCTCAGCCGCTAAATATCGGGCTTGAATGTCTTTATGTGGATGCCCAAACTGATTGTGAAAACCGGCGCTATAAATAACATAATCAGGCTGCGTTTCTGCAATGAACGCCCATGTAGACGAGCTATGACTGCCATGATGAGGGGCAAGTAAAACCTCCACTTGCGATAGACTCTCTTGCGCGACCAACGCATTTTCTACATCTTTTTCAATATCACCCGTTAATAATATCTTGTGGCCTTCGTATTCAACCAATAAAACACAGGAATGATTGTTGGCTTTCGCATGCGGGCTTAGGGGCCACTGCAAAAAACGAAATGTAACTTGGTCCCATTGCCAGGGCTTACTTTCATGACAAGAGCTTATCTCTGAAAATTTTTCTGTAGTCGGCGATCGCTTTTTCGTTGAATCTAAACCTAGGGTGTGTTTTTCCGGCTCACCCAACAACAGCGTTTTGACATCCATAGACGCTAAAATCCCCTCCAGTCCACCCGCGTGATCTTTGTCATTGTGACTCACCACAAGTGTATCCAAGTGCGTCAGACCCTGACTTTGCAAGTAGGGAACAATTAACGCGCTACCCGCATCAAAATTTTCGGTATACAGAGGGCCGGTATCGTAGAGCATCTGATGGTTGGGTGTACGTAAAAAAATTGCAGTGCCCTGCCCTACATCAAATACCAATAACTGCAGCGCCGGTAGTGTTTTTAGTGGCGTAATGAGCGCTATCAAACCTCCACAAAAGCCCAAAAACCTAACGCTTAGGTTAAACGGCATTAAGATCAAAAACGCACTCAGACTTGCGACTAAAGCTGCCGCCGGACTAAAATTTACCAGTGGATTAAATTTTTCTGCATCTGCGCCAAGTAAATACTGCAGCCATTGGTGTAACCATGACAGACCTAATTCGGCACACCGTAAAAAAAAGCCCTCTAGGACTGTGCCAAAAGAGCCGGAGATTGGAAAAGTAAAATGAAAAATGGCGGCGAGCATTAAACTCGGTATTACGAAAAATGTGACTAAGGGTATTGCAATAAGATTTGCTGGCGCGGCCAAAAGCGCGGACGAGTGGACAAACACTGCAAGGGGAACTAATAACCCAACAGCCATCACCCACTGTGATTTCACAAACTCAAGAAAGTACCTTACCCATAAATCTGGATGTACAAGCGCACTCACAGCGGACCATTCACGATTACTTGACATAGTGCGTCGTGCAACAATACGGCCAGAGAAACAAAAAATCAGCATGGCAACGGCACCAAAAGATAACCAAAAGCCAATATCAAATGCGGCTAAGGGATCCAACAAAAGCACCAATACGAGCGCTACCAAAAGTGTATCCCTCACTCGAAAGCTTCGACGAAGGGCGAGAGTCCAATGCACAACTAGCAACATAACTAAGGTTCGAAGTGTTGGTATGTTGAGCCCTGCAACTACACTATAAAAAAATGCGGTAGCAAGTGCCAGCAAATGCCCGAAAATTACTGACGGAAAAGAACGACACGCAAGCTGCATAAATCGTCCCAAGAAATTACCCACAAAAAACCCAACAATCGCAAAAAAACCAATGTGCAAACCGGAAATCGCAATTAAATGCGAAGTACCTGTCTTTCTCATTTCATTGGAATGCAGCTTGTCCAAAAAAGACGTATCACCTACCAATAACGCCACTAAAATTCCCCGTTGCGGGCTTTGACTTTTTTTCAACAACCATTGCTGTAATTGATAGCGGAGTACATCCATCGAAAAATTGGGCGGCGGTTGCATTAGCTGATTTAAAGGCCCTTCGCGGACATAGCCTAATGCACCAATACCTTCTCGCAATAAAGAAACCTGGTAGTCAAAGCCTTGTGGGTTTACAAACCCGCGAGGCCTCTTCAGCTTAACAAGCAGGCGCCATTGTTCACCAGTTTTTACGCGCAAGACGCCATAGCTACTTAAGTTAATTTTTTCGGGGAAATTTGCGAGGTATGTCGGCGAAGTATCCTTGACATAGGCGCGATACACAGAGAAAGAAAATGATTGCCGGCGGCTATCTAGCCTTGGCAAGTCAACGACTTTGCCTTCGACCACGATATTTTGTGCTTCTAGGTTATTAGCTAATTGGTTGCTGAGGTATTTATACCCAGAAAGCACACCGTAAGATACGCCTATTAGACAGGCCAACAGCAACCTTGTAAAAAGAACTTTTTTTATAAAAAAATAAGAAATGAGAAGAGCAGAAAGCATTGCAGAGAAGTACAGCGGGTTCGGCAAAGAGGGCAAATAACCCGCGAGCATGATACCCAAGGAGAATACCAATAAAATACTTGCCATGTGCCTTCCCTGATGAGTGATGAAACTATTGCCTTAAAAATTTAGTCGTTTAAACAAACGCCCGTGCCGCCCAAACCACAATAACCATTTGGATTCTTTGCCAAATACTGTTGATGATAAGCCTCCGCATAATAAAACAGGCTAGCCGGTAAAACTTCCGTCGTAATCGCGGCAAGACCTGCGCAAAGAAGTTCAGCCTGATAATCGCTTCGTGTTGATTCGGCTAGCGCTTGCTGTTCAGATGAATAGGTATAAATACCCGAACGATATTGAGTACCGCGATCATTGCCCTGACGCATGCCCTGTGTTGGGTCGTGTGACTCCCAGAATACTTTCAGCAATTTGTGGAGT
>JAYWHF010000508.1:0-2686 GCA_043777855.1 Gammaproteobacteria bacterium
TACAGCGACAGCGACAGACTGGCTCGATAACATCCATTGGAATAGCGATGGGCTAGTACCTGCCATAGCTCAAGATGCAATAACCGGCAAAATATTGATGATGGCGTGGATGAACGCTGAAGCTTTGCAGTTAACTGCTAAACTTGGCGAAGCAGTGTATTTTTCACGCTCACGCAACAGATTGTGGCACAAGGGTGAAAGTTCAGGGCACACTCAACAAGTTCAGGAAATTCGTCTGGATTGCGACGAAGATGTCATTGTCTTGCAAGTCGAACAAGTCGGCAATATAGCCTGTCACACTGGTCGCCACTCATGCTTTTATCGCGTACTGAAAGATGGAAAATGGGAAGTCGTAGAGCCAGTGCTAAAGGAACCCAGCGAGATTTACTTATGAACAGCGACACCGATATACTCAGTCAGTTAACCCACATTCTAGAAGCGCGTAAAAATAGCGATGCTGAGACATCTTACGTCGCCAGCCTTCATAACAAGGGCTTAAATAAAATTTTGGAGAAAGTCGGCGAAGAATGTACAGAGACTATTCTGGCCGCCAAAGATGCCCAAATTAGCGGTGACAACACCGAGGTCATTTACGAAACTGCCGATCTTTGGTTTCACTCATTGGTCATGCTTTCGCACTTAGGTGAAAGCGCTGACGCGGTACTGAATGAACTGGCGCGCCGTTTTAATGTCTCTGGTCACGACGAGAAAAATGCGCGTGCTGTGACTGACAACAAAAACACCTCATTAATTAACAACAGTAACGATCACTAATTTAAACAGAGAGACTTATCATGAGTGCAGATCATATTCTAGCCGCCGGCAGCCACCTAGCAGCAGGGAACTTTGGCAGCCCTTTGCAGCTACTAATTTTGCTCGCTGTTGTATTGTTAGTGTTTGGCGGTAATCGCTTACGCAATCTGGGTGGCGACTTGGGTGGCGCCATTAAAGGGTTTAAAAAAGCTATGCGCGACGGTGAAGAAGAAAAAGAAAAAGAAGATGAATTGCCAAAATTGATTGATGCCAACGTGAAATTGGAAAAGATAATCAATCCAGAAGTGCTAGAAGAAAAAGCCACCAAACCGAGAACGACTACAAAAACAGCCGCTGAAAAAGTCCCCAATCCAAATACGGCTGCCGCCAAAGCCGCAAAGCCACGCGCAAAAACTACTAAAACAAAAGCGGTCGATAAAGAGCAAGATTAAGTATGTTTGATATCGGCTTTTCAGAAATAATAGTCTGCTGCATAGTGGCACTTATTGTTATAGGCCCGGAGCGCTTACCCGAGACAGTGCGCACCGTTGGGCTATGGATAGGGCGTTTAAAACGCAGCCTACGCGAAACGCGCGGCGAGATTGAACGGCAAATGGGTGTGGATGATATTCGCCGTCAGCTACACAACGAAGATATTATGCTCAGCCTCGAATCAGCGCGCAAAGATATAAATTCCGTTATCGAACAAGCTCAGGCAAACGCCATCGATCCTTATATCTATCCAGACGAAGTGGAATTGCCTGACCATGCTCATCCTCAGACTGACGCCCACGCACCAATCAACGACCCTTTAACTATCGGCGATCATTTGGCGCTTGAAAAGCTCCAACCTTCTGAAAAAGTCCAACCTATTCAAGAGCATAAACAGACCGACGCAAAGCCTAAACGCACCGCACGGAAAACCATTTCACCCAACGCTGAGAAGAACACCCAGCCTGAAGAAAACCATAAACCCTCATGACAGCGAACGACCCAGACAAAGAACTACCGCTCATACATCACCTTATCGAACTGCGCACCCGCCTGCTGCATATACTTATTTTTGTCGCTGTTGCGTTCTTTGCACTGTTTCATTTTTCCAACGAAATTTACGGCATAGTTGCAGCACCTTTGCAAAAACTCTTGCCGGCCAATAGCACCATGATTGCTACTGACGTTGTGTCACCTTTTCTAACCCCCATGAAGTTATCGTTGTTTGTGGCTTTGTTTGCGTCAATCCCTTTTATTCTTTATCAAGTCTGGGCATTTGTTGCACCCGGCCTGTACAAGCACGAAAAAATTACCGCTTTGCCGTTGCTTTTTTCAAGCGTAATACTCTTTTATACGGGCATGGCCTTCGCGTATTTTGTCGTGTTCCCGCTAATATTTAGCTACGTAACCAACTCCGGGTTAAAAGGTGTCGCCAATATGACCGACATCACTAAATATCTAGACTTTGTATTACAGATGTTTTTTGCGTTCGGTTTCGCCTTCGAAATTCCCGTTGCTACCATTTTGCTTATTCAAGCAGAAATAATATCGGCGCGAGGCCTCATTAAAAAGCGCCCCTACGTCATAGTGGGATGTTTTGTTATCGGCATGATTCTTACTCCACCCGACGTAATGTCGCAAATCTCACTTGCGGTGCCCATGTGGCTGCTCTTCGAGGTTGGTGTTTATATCGGCTTATTTATCGAAAAACGCAAAGAGAAAGCCGCGCAGCAATAAAGACTTTGACTTCCTGCGTCGCCGCTACATAGCAAGCCAATAAGGTGATGGCTGAGCGCTTACCTTGCGGGAGCAGTCCATAAACGAATTCTTATGTGTTTTTATTTAGGGCGGATTCAACTGCGAAGTGCATAACTCAACCCGCATAGAAAAAGAGATCAGCTACCTGTAAGCTCGTCGCTTTTTCTCCGGCAAGAGATATGAG
>JAYWHF010000509.1:0-2684 GCA_043777855.1 Gammaproteobacteria bacterium
TTGCGTGGGCTGCATTATCAATTGCAGCAGCCCCAAGGCAAGCTCGTGCGCGTGACGCAAGGCGAAGTGTTTGATGTCGCGGTAGATATTCGCAAAAGCTCGCCCAATTTTGGGAAATGGGTGGGCGTCAATTTAAGCGCTACCAACGCGCGCCAGCTTTGGGTGCCAGAAGGATTCGCTCATGGTTTTCTTGTGCTCTCAGAAACAGCAGAGTTTCTGTACAAGACAACTGATTACTACGCACCCGCACATGAGCGCTGCGTTGTTTGGAATGATGAGAAGCTTGCGATCAATTGGCCCATCGAGCACGCACCCTCACTTTCAGCCAAAGATCAGGCAGGTTCAGCTTTTCAGACAGCTGAAATGTTTGCCTAAGAAAAGTTGTCCGTCGAAAAATCATGCAAAATTTTTCCGCGAGCCCTCGCGAAATCCTTGCTAGCCTCTGGAAAAACAAAGGCTTGATTCGAAATCTCGTGTATCGGGAAGTGGCAGGGCGCTACAAAGGCTCGATTCTTGGAATCTTTTGGTCTCTAGCTAACCCTGTTTTCATGTTGATGGTCTACACCTTCGTGTTTAGCGTTGTGTTTAAGGCTCGCTGGGGGGCTGGTGGCAGCGATTCAAAGACAGAATTCGCATTGGTCTTATTTGCCGGCCTGATGGTATTCAACCTTTTCGCAGAATGCATTAGCAAAGCGCCAGGACTGATTTTGGCAAATGCCAATTACGTTAAAAAGGTGGTGTTTCCACTCGAAATTTTGCCTTGGGTCTCCATGGGCAGCGCAATATTTCATTTTTTGGTGAGCTTAGGCGTTTGGCTGGTGGCGTATTTGCTATTTTTCGGTCTGCCTTATTGGCAAATATTATTGTTGCCCATAGTACTGTTGCCGTTGGTTCTTTTTGTAATGGGGCTCAGCTGGGCGCTAGCTTCTTTAGGTGTTTACTTGCGTGATATTGCACAAGTCATAGGTGTACTAATAACTACTCTAATGTTTTTAACGCCAATCTTTTACCCAGCATCTTCTTTGCCGCCAGCGTATCAGACTCTCATTTTCTTGAACCCTCTCACAGCTCCCATTGAGATGGTTCGCGATCTTATGTACTGGGGAAAGTTGCCAAACGTGATGCTGCTTGCAACTTCTGCCTTGGGCGCGCTCGCCTGTTCATGTCTAGGATTCGCTTGGTTTCAAAAAACCCGCAAAGGCTTTGCTGATGTCCTCTAAGAACATCGCTCATCCAAGTACCGACTACGCCATCGAAATTTATGGCCTTGGCAAGTGCTACCAAATTTATAACAAGCCTAGCGACCGACTAAAGCAAATGCTGATGGGTAATCGCAAGCAATTCTACAAAGAATTCTGGGCGCTAAGAGATGTTAGTTTCAAAATCAAAAAGGGCGAAGCTGTAGGCATTATTGGCCGCAATGGTTCAGGAAAATCCACCCTACTTCAATTGATTTGCGGTACGCTCAATCCAGCGTGTGGTGAAGTCAAAGTCAACGGGCGAATTGCGGCCTTGCTTGAACTCGGTGCCGGATTCAACCCAGAGTTTTCAGGTGTAGAAAACGTTTACATGGCAGCCTCTTTGTATGGTCTGAGTAAAGAGGAAGTAGATGCCCGCTTCAATGCGATTGCAGCCTTCGCAGACATCGGCGATCACATTCACCAATCGGTTAAAACTTACTCCAGCGGCATGTATGTGCGATTAGCGTTTGCTGTAATAGCGCACGTTGATGCAGATATCCTCGTAATAGACGAAGCCTTGGCAGTGGGTGATGCTGTGTTTACACAAAAATGCATGCGCTTCATTCGCAATTTCAGAAAAAAAGGCACTCTGCTTTTCGTAAGCCACGATATGGGATCGGTGCTGAACCTTTGCGAGCAAGTAGTATGGTTGCATACTGGAGAAGTTAAGCAACTAGGAAAAGCGAAGGAAATTTCTGAAGCATACCTCCAGTACACATTTCAAGAGGTGTACGGTCAAGAAACGAATTTGCAGTCAATTGAGAAAAAAGCAATTAGCGCTATAGCTGCGAATCAGAGCGAACAGCAATGCGAGCCAACAACAATAGATTACCAAACGAAGGTTACTGTAGAAAATAACCTGAGCGATACAAATGGCTGGAAGAGTGGTTCAGGAGAAATATTGGCAGTTAGTATGAGCGCCGTAGGTGATGCAAGTAACGGCGATGTACTTATGGGTGGGGAATTGATCAAGATGTCAGTTACAGCTATTGCGCATAAAGACATGGCAAAGCCGATATTAGGATTCTTAGTGCGTGATCGGTTAGGGCAAGATTTATTTGGTGAAAATACTTTACCAATATCTGACCACAAATCATTTTCTATCATAGTCGGAGAGCAATTTACATCAGAATTTATTTTCCGCTTGCCCATGCTACCAAATGGTGATTATTCCGTGATGGCATCACTCGCCGATGGCGATCTTCACAACCATGTTCAACATCATTGGCTGCACAACGCGTTACTGCTTCATGTCTCTTCAAGCAAAGTACGGTATGGCTTGGTAGGCGTCACATTCCAGAGCATCAATTTTTTCAAACAATGAAAACACTTCTAAATTTGTACAAAAGTCACACCAGCAAAGTATCAGATAAATGGTCTTTATATCTACGGGAGTACGACAGGATTTTTGCCCCCTATCGAAATCAAACTATTTCGTTGCTT
>JAYWHF010000510.1:0-7435 GCA_043777855.1 Gammaproteobacteria bacterium
ACAATTGATTGGCAATTTTTTTGCCGAAGCGCAATTATTAAATGTCGCTCATCAGTTTCAACAAGCCACCCACTTCCACCAACAATCTGCTGCTGGCATTGAATAAACTGCCATTGAGTAGCCATTGAGCAAGAGGAGAATAAACGATGCAATGGGAAACTGTTATTGGCTTGGAAGTTCACGTACAACTCGCCACCAACACTAAAATATTTTCTGGCGCCAGCACGGCGTTTGGCGCCGAACCTAACACACAAGCTTGCGCAATCGATTTGGCATTACCGGGCACCTTACCCGTTGCCAACGAACAAGCCTTTCGCTACGCGGTCATGTTTGGTTTGGCTGTGAATGCCGGGATCAGCAAGCGCTCGGTGTTTGAACGTAAAAATTATTTTTATCCCGACTTGCCCAAAGGTTATCAAACCACCCAACTCGCTGAGCCCATTGTCGGCCCGGGATACGTGGATTTAGAATTTGAGGGCGGAAGAACAAAACGCGTTCGCATTCACCATGCACATTTAGAAGAAGATGCCGGAAAATCTTTGCACGAAGATTTTGCAGGTATGAGCGGGATCGATTTAAACCGCGCAGGCACACCATTAATTGAAGTTGTAACCGAACCCGATATGCGCAACGCGGAAGAAGCCGTTGCCTTCGCAAAAAAATTACATTCCATTGTCACCGCTATCGAAATTTGTGACGGCGAAATGTCGCAAGGCTCCATGCGTTTTGATGTAAACATTTCTGTGCGCCCAAAAGGGCAAGAAAAACTTGGCACACGCACTGAAACCAAAAACTTAAACTCCTTTAAATTTATGGAAGAATGCATTGCGTTAGAAGTCGAACGGCAAATTGATATCTTGGAAGATGGCGGAACTATCAAACAAGAAACCCGCCTCTATAACGGCGACACCAAAAAAGCGCGGTCGATGCGCAGCAAAGAAGACAGCAATGACTACCGCTACTTTCCTTGTCCGGATTTATTGCCGGTTATTCTTGATGATGAATACATCGAATCAGTTCGTCAACAGATGCCAGAAATTCCAGAGGCAAAACGTGCGCGCTTTGTGGCGCAATATGGTCTAAGTGATTATGACGCCGGTCAAATCACCATGGACAAATTCTCAGCACACTTTTTCGAAAAAGCCGCGAACATTTCCGGGGAAGCGAAACTGGTTGCTAACTGGATCATGGCAGACCTAGGTGCTTATTTAAAGCGCAGCGAACAACGCATCGATCAATCGCCCGTAACGCCCACGTTATTATCTGGCTTAGTCATGCGCATTAAAGACGGCACCCTCTCGAGTAAAATTGCCAAGCAAGTGTTTGAAGCTATTTGCAACGGCGAAGGCGATGCGGACACCATTATTGAAAGCAGAGGTTTAAAACAAGTTTCCGATACGGGCGCACTGGAAAAAATTATCGACGATATACTTTCCAGCAACGCTGCACAAGTAGAAGGCTACCGCGCCGCCGACGAAACCAAGCGCGCAAAAATGCTCGGTTACTTTGTCGGCCAAGCCATGAAAGCTTCAAAAGGCCAAGCGAATCCACCAGCATTGAATGAGTTATTGTTGAAAAAGTTAAACGGCTCAATTAGTAGCGCAAAGAGATAATATTATGAAACCTTCAGTAGCACTTGAGCAACATCGTAACGCCATTAAAAGTGTGATTGCACGCTTCCCTGTAACCAACCCGCGCGTTTTTGGCTCGGTAATTCTAAAAACAGACACAGATGGAAGTGATCTCGATTTGCTTGTCGATGCATTGCCGGGTACAACCCTCTTTGATCTCGGTGGCTTACAATCAGAACTGGAAGACCTACTAGGTATTCATGTTGACCTGTTAACTCCTGGAGATTTACCGGTGCGCCTACGCCAACAAGTAGTAACACAAGCGATTCCGCTATGAACAGTTCGAGGTTAGACGATCAACTAGTACGCATGCATGAATGTTGCCAGCATGCATTAGAATATGTGCAAGAACTTCAGAGAGAAGATTTCTATGAAGATCGCCGCACACAACAAGCCGTGATGATGAACTTGATGGTCATCGGAGAAATATCAGCAAAATTAATCATTTTTTTTCCTGATTTTATTACAGCACATTCCGAAATCCCATGGAATAGCATCAGGGGTATGCGAAATCGTATTGCACACGGATATTTCGACCTTGATCTTGATGTGGTATGGGATACATTACAAATAGCCATTCCACAGTTACGCGATAATTTGCAAAAATTAGTCGGTGACAGCACACAAATTTAATTTATAACTTCAGGTTTAAACACAATGAGCTTACGCAAAGACAAAGAAAAAGTACTCGGTGAAATATTTGATGATGCTCGCATCGCCACTTTTTTAAATTTTACGGCTCCTGCTGGTGTAAATACAGACTTTCATTTACTCGAAAAAGCCTATCGTGGTATGCGTGGAGAAAATTTCGCTACTTTTGTAAAATTATTTTTAAACGCGGGAAAAAACGTTAATGCAACGAATCCCGAGGGAAAAACTGTTTTGCAAGTCATAAAAACTCATCGTTTAGCAGACGAGTTTATTTTAGCACTTGAAAATGCCGGCGCGAAATGATCTTGCCGCGCACAAAGCTCACGCCAAGCCTTTGGCTTACCACAGCGCTCACCATTTTACTTATCGCTTTTAGTCTACTGGGCCCCGGGGCTGAAGCGCTGCTTGAGTTTAATCGCGAGAAAATTGCAATGGGAGAGTATTGGCGCTTGCTAACGGGAAACCTCGTTCACTATGGCTATGTGCATCTTGCAATGAATTTGGCGGCGTTTTTATTATTGGGGGTTTCCTTGTTGTACGAGATAACCCTAAAAATTTACGTACCCTTATTAGTGTGTTCCGCCGCTGCTGTCGGGCTTGGTACCTTTATTTGGAACCCAGAACTATCCTTTTATCGTGGCCTTTCAGGCGTCATTCACGGGTTAATTGTCGCGGGTTTGCTCTTGAACAGTTTTCGTCATCGCTGGCTGAGTTATTTATTCGTCGGCTTGGTATTCGCTAAAATTTTTCATGAACATCAAGCGGATTTTGAAGAGAATCAACTGCAGGCATTACTGCCTGTCGCGGTAGCGGTGGACTCTCATTGGTACGGCGCACTCGCGGGATTGGTTTATATGGGATTGGTTTATACTGGTACGCTGTTTGGCTTGCAGAAACTCAAACCAAAAGCCTAACCCGCTTCTTTATCTTTATCTTCTTCCTCATCATCTTCATCTCCCAACACCATACTACCGCCCGACTCTTTAGCAAGACGCACTAATTTAGTGGCCTTTTTTATTTGCTCGTCAATTCCACTCAAAGGTTGATTGGTAACACCGGCACTAAAATAAAAATGCTGATCCTCACCATTTATTACGCACGCTTCTGTTGATAGTATTTGACGCACACGACTGATAAATGCCACTGCTTTTTCGTTATCTAAACCTGACATAAGCACAAAAAATTCGTCACCGTCGCCACGACACAGCAAAAATCGATCGAGCATATTTTGCAAACTTTTAGCGATATGCTTTATCGCAAAATCTCCCCGCTCATAACCATACTTGTCGTTGATGTGCCGAAAACCGTCGATACTAATGACACCAACGGCTAAAGGCAAAGATTTTTCTTGTGCGCTGCGGCAGAGTTCGCGCGCAACATTAAAAAAATGGTGTCGGTGAAATAAACCCGTTAAGTGATCGCGCTGTGCGGCGTCAGTAATTTTTTCGACAAGTTCTAGATATTCTATGTTATGGATAATACGGCAGTAAAATTCTTCTGGGTGAAAAGGTTTCCGCAAAAAATCATTGGCGCCGTGTTTAATAAACTTAGCTGACAAGGCTTCGCTGCTCTCTCCTGAAACACCAATCATAATCAAATCCGTTTTATCGTATTTGTAACGCACATTTTTTACCAACTCAAATCCATCCATGCGCGGCATATTGTAGTCGGTAATGAGCAACTTAGTGTCTGGATTTTCAAGCAGCACTTTAATCGCATCAATGCCATCAACCGCTTCAACAACTTGAAAAAGATGACGTTTAAATAGATTGCTAACATGCTTGCGTTGCATGTCAGAATCGTCAACAACGAGCACTTTAATAAATTGATTTTTTTCCAAGCGTTGAATCATGCTCACCGCTTTGTTATAGGAATAGCGGCCGTCTTTAGTCAGGTAATCGACAACACCTTTATTGAAGAGTTGCTCGCGGCGCTTTTCATCGTAAGTGCCGGTAAAAACAACCGTGGGAATTTTCTTACTCAAGGTCGCATCAACGACTTCTCCGTTAGGAGCATCGGGCAAATTCAGGTCGACAAGAGCGGCGAAAAAATCATCATTTGCCAGCAAAAGTGCCTGGGCTTGACCCAAGTTGCTGGCAAAAAAAGGCTGATACTGAGGGAGCTGACCTAACAAATGGCGGAGTATTTTTATCACCATTTCGCTATCTTCAGCGACAAGAATTTTTTTCATTAGACGCACCTAAGATTTCAACGCGGAGTCTAATGAGTGTAGTCAAACTTTCACAAAAAGCAGTATTCTTGCCTCTCTTGTGAAAAATAGCGGTGAAAAATAGCGGTAAAAGTAACGAAAAAAAACGGTGAAAAGTAGCGGCTAAAGGCAGCGAATCAAATTATAGCCGACAGACCACATCACAAAGAGACCCTGTCGGCAAGGCCGTTAGCGAGGACGACTCCCTGTACGATTTCCACCGCGAGTACCGCTACGGTTAGTGCGTGCGCCAGTGCGACCGCGGTCATCGCGCGACGATCTGGGCGCAGGGGGAAGCTCAGGGGGAGTCAGCAGCAAATACTCTGGAGGCTGCTCACATTTGATGGCCGTACCCAATAGCCGGCCTATCGGTTCCAGCAAGAGTGCGTCATCTTCACACGCAAAGCTGATTGAGGTACCCAGCTTACCTGCACGACCAGTGCGGCCAATACGGTGAACATAGTCTTCCGGTTCTTCGGGTAAGGTAAAGTTAACAACATGACTGATGCCACTGATATGAATGCCGCGCCCGGCAACATCCGTAGCAACCAACACTTTTATCTCGCCGCTCTTAAAGGCATCCAGCGTGGATACCCGTTTATTTTGCGCAATTTCACCAGATAGCAGCCCCGCATTAACACCATGTCGCAGCAACTTTTCTTGAAGGTCACGACATTCATCGCGACGATTGGCAAACACGATCATGCTTTCAGCGTGCTCTTGCTGAATAAGGTTGTACAAGAGCGTGTATTTTTCCTCAGTAGAAACTAAATAAATATGTTGATCCACCGAATCGGTAGCGACACTTTCCGGTTGAATATCAATCGTTACCGGCTCAAAAGTCCATTGCTCAACCAGATTACGCACCTCGTCCGTAAAAGTGGCGGAAAAGAACAAAGTCTGGCGATCTTCACGCTTTGGCGCTTGACGAACGATTTGCCGCACCTGCGGGATAAATCCCATATCGAGCATGCGGTCTGCTTCATCAATGACCAGCACTTCAAGCTGATCCAGATACACATCTTTATTTCCGCAAAAATCCAGTAGGCGTCCCGGCGTCGCCACCAAAATATCTACCAGATCTTCATGCAGATGACGCTGCTGTTTAGCGTAATCCATGCCCCCCACCAACGTATGAATTTTTAAATCTGTGTACTTACAAAGCAGCTTGGCGTCATCGGCAATCTGAATAACCAGCTCGCGAGTCGGCGCGATAATCAGTGCCCGCGCTTCGCCTGCATAGCGCTTTTCAGCAATGGGGTTTTTCAATAAATCATCGATAATTGCCGTTAAAAAAGCCGCTGTTTTTCCGGTTCCTGTTTGAGCTTTGCCCACAACATCCTTACCGCGCAATGCATGGGGCAAAGACTGCGCTTGAATGGGTGAACAATATTGAAAATTTAAATCGGCAACTGCATGCAGGAGCTCTACAGCGATATCAAAATCCTGAAAGCGGGTTTTACCTTCCACGGGCTCAACAACAAATAGCGCGGCGTCCCATGGCGGAAGCAACACCGACGGAGCGCTACTTTTCGGCGGCTTGGCTGCCGAAGACCGAGTGGGTGCCTGTGCTGAGCGATTGGATTTATGCAGCGGCTTCTTATGCTCTCGACTCGCATAATTTTTTTCGGCGAGTGGCTGCTCAACACCCTTTGTTACGGATTTTTTATGCGCTGGCGAATTATCAGATTTCGCCTGAACACCGTCCTTTTTTATTTGCACACTGTCTTTGGATTGAACCTGAGTATTGATAGAATGCGATGGCGCACGCGCTGACGTTTCCGCTCCTGAGCCCAAGATTTTTTTGAAGAAGTTACCGATCAAGATCATTTACCTAATGAATAAAAATTGCGCGAAGTATACCTTATATTAGCAGGACACAAATAAAGAATACTGTTTGATTTAAATCCGCGAGAGGCATAGATGCCGATTCGAGCCTACAGGGAAGTATTTACGGCGTGTTTTAAATTGAACAGCATTCTTTACCAGCGGCTAGTTGGTAGGTCAGACAAAAAGCGCGAAACTACAGGCTTAGCCCACTCTAGCCCGCGGCCTCCCAAAAAAAACAAACGAATTATTTAACAAGAAGGACACCAAAATGCGAATTCACTCTCTGCAACACGTCGCCTTCGAAGACCTAGGCAGCATGAAAGGCGACCTAAGGTTGCACAAACATTCATTGTCTAGCACGCACTGGTACTTGGGTGACGAACCCCCAGCACTCGATTCATTCGATGTATTGATCGTGATGGGCGGCCCCATGGGCGTTTATGATGAAGCCCAATACCCCTGGCTTCAAGATGAAAAGAAATTCCTTTTAGCCAGTATTACAGCCGGCAAAAAAATACTCGGCATTTGCCTTGGCGCACAACTTATTTCATGTGTGTTGGGAGCGAAAGTTTCACAAAATGCCCACCGCGAAATAGGCTGGCATTCGATTACTATAAATCCGTCCGCAAAGAGTAATCCTGTTGCAGAAATTCTGGCAACCTGCCCCTTGGTCTTTCATTGGCATGGCGACAGATTTGAATTACCGGAAGGTGCAACACTCATCGCTAGCAGTCTTGCGTGCAACCATCAAGCTTATGTTATCGACGAAAAAATTTATGCCTTTCAATTTCATCTTGAAACGACAGCAGATTCCGCTAACGCACTGATTAGAAACTGCGGTACTGATTTAGATAACTCAGCATTTGTTCAAACCGCTACGGAGATGTTGCAGAACAACGAAAAATTTATCGCCATTAATCGAGCGATGAGTGCAGTTTTAGCGGAGTTCTTGCGCTAGGGGAATAGTTTTTTTGAGGCTTACTAACTGGTCATTTTAAAAGAATACTCTTCACTTTAAAACACGCCGTAAATACTTCCGTGTAGGCTCGAATCGGCATCCATGCCTCATACGGTTTTAAAGTGAAGAGTATTCTTTATTTGTGCCCTGCTATTA
>JAYWHF010000511.1:0-2676 GCA_043777855.1 Gammaproteobacteria bacterium
AAGGCGCGAGCGAGTTGGTTAACCGCATCGCCACTTTGCCGCCAGTTGGTGCTATGCCGCCTGTGCATATGCATTGATCCTCAACATTGATCCTCAAAAGCAGCGAATTGTTTAATCAAATTTCAGCCACTTTATTTTAGGAAATATGCCCATGACGCACCACAAAGCTACCCTACCGCGCCGCGCCCGCAGCTTTATGCGCATGTATCGGGCAGGCGTACTAGCGCTGGGCATCGCAGCGCTCACAGCTTGCGGCGGTGGGGACGGCACAAGCCCCGGAAATTTTCTCGGTAGTAGCGCCGAACCTGTTACTACCGTAGCGGGCACCCTTGTCTCAGGCATTAAAGTTGTGGGTGCAGGTAATGCCTCGCCATCTATCAGCGCAGTCAGCACAGCTGGCATGACCATCGCAGCAAGCGGCGCCACGGCGCAAGTCAATTCAGGTGACATTGTGGCCTTGGCGGCTGATGAGAACCAAGGCATTCCCCTCGGTTACACAGGAAGAGCTACGAAGCAGGCCGACGGCAGCGTCAAGCTATCCCCAGTCTCGATAGATGAGGTGTTTACAAAATTCAAAGTCAACTACGACAGCTCCCGAGATGGTGGGCTAGTTGCTGGTGTTATCAAGCATTCCAATGCCAGCGCAGAAGTGCAGATGGGCTATCCTAAAAGTCTGCAAGGCGATCTTTCATATGTGGCATGTGCCATTCAGTCAGCTCTGAGCGTGGTCAATCCCCTTTCCTGTAAAGACAACAAGCTCAATGGCACGCTTTCCATCAAGCACCCCATTTTGGTTAAAGACAAGCGTGATCCAAGCAAATCAGCCACAGCAGAAATTATTGCGCAGTTCGACATTCATGAATTGACTCAAAAAATTGAAATCGACTTTGATCGCGATCTGTACGCCAGCACAGGCGGTGTCAATGTGATTAGCACTCGTCTGAGCGGCTCAATTAGCTTTAATGTTGGCGTGAAACTAAAGCCGGATTCTGGCAAGATTGAATTTCCCACATGGAGCGAGTTAATAAGCGGCGACGAGAACAACATTTGGGATGAGGCGACCAAAATTAAATTTGGCAAATATTTCGAACTCCAAGGGCTCAATGGTGACGACAAAAAAGGGTTGATTCCGCTAGGCGGAATCTACATCACGCCTGCTACTGCCGCCCGAGGCGGCAGTAAATTTATAGGCGATCTCTCACCCGCAGAGTTAGGGCAGCTCAAGGCCATCGGCACCGTGCTTTGGGTCTATATTGATATGTCTGGCAAGATCTCGTTAAAAGGCGAAGTAGATATTCTTCGCGTCACAGGCAAAACTTTTGATAAAGGTTTTCGTATTTCTCGCCAAAATGGTGCGCTTGTCTCAGAAATCTTCAACACAGATACCCAAAGCAACATATCAGCTCCTTGGGTCAAAGGCAAAGTAGAAGTCGAGCAAACCTTAAGTGTGCCTATCGTGGCAGATGTATTGGTTGCAGGCATTCGGCCAGCTTCGCTTCGTATCGATCCGCTGGCTTACAAATTCAAAGCCAGCTTAGAAGGCGATGGTGGCTACAAATGGTATCCGCAGCCCGCAGGCTTAATGGGCGATGTGTGTTTTTCAGCGACGCATGAAATTTATTCAACGGCTGAGTTTAGCTTTGCTACTAGAGCAAAGGTTGATGCGGGCTGGATAGAGAGCGAGCGTGGATATGAAAAAAAATTACCATGGAAACAAGTCTGGTCTGAAAGTACCGAGGGTGCATGCGCCAATAACTTCCAGTTACCCTTGTCCCATGTTAGAAGCTTACCGCACGACACTGACGCTGCGCTAGCCAAAGTGGAGTTGAGTTATCACACGGCATACAACAATGCTTTGTTGCTTGAGCAAACCGGTGTTTGGCGTGCCTACATTGAAAACGACCGACAAAGCAGTTCGCAAGATATCGACACGAATAACAGCGGCTACTTCACACTCAATCTCCCCTTCGGAACGAACACCGTCACGGTGGTGGCACTTCATGCCGACATCAAAGACAAGCAAGGGCAAGCCGTCGTTGTGGCAAAGTCTGCGCCGCTTGTGCTCAACGTACAAAAGCCCAGTATTCAACTCAACCCAGTCTTACCCGCCATAGGTCAAGATTTCTGGCTATGGTTAAGCAATGTCTGGAGCAGCGTTACGTCCGTGGTCTGGAGCTTCAGCTCAGGCATAGCTGATGTCGTTGTCAAAGTGGTCGATGGTCAAATCGCGCCCATCTTGCAAAAGTTCATTGCAACTGGAAACCAAATAATCACCGCCACCTTCCGCGATGCACAGGACGCAACCGTAGGCACAATCTCAAGTACAACAGCCGTATCAGCCAGTGCCGTGACGCAGACTGTCAGCATCAGTGCTGTTGCCGAGTCCCTACAGCCATCCTCAGTGATCGCCAACGGCGGCAGTGCCACCACAGACACAGTGCCTTGGTTCAGCGGCAGTATCAGCGCTGAGTTGAGCGATTTTTACCAAGTGCGTCTGTATGATGGGTTAACCCTGTTAGGCAACGCCACACGGGCTGGCAAGACATGGAGCTACACATTTACAACGCCGCTTAGCTTAGGCACGCACACCTTCACGGCAGTCGTCGCGCGAGGCGATGGCGTGCAAGGCGAACCAAGCTTGCCTTGGGTGATTCAAGTTAGCGCCACCGTACCGCC
>JAYWHF010000512.1:0-7424 GCA_043777855.1 Gammaproteobacteria bacterium
CGACATTCCACTTTTCAATCGCTATCAAATAGAAAGCCAAATTGAAACGGCGTTTCAGCGCGAAGTAAAATTGCCCTCTGGCGGCTCAATTGTTATTGACGTTACTGAAGCCATGATTGCTATCGACATCAACTCTTCACGCGCCACAAAGGGCAGCGACATTGAAGAAACCGCACTTACAACAAACCTCGAAGCGGCCGATGAAATCGCTAGGCAGTTGCGCCTAAGAGATATGGGCGGCTTAGTGGTTATCGACTTTATTGATATGCAGCCCGTACGCAATCAACGAGAAGTTGAAAATCGTGTTCGCGACGCACTTTTAATGGATCGCGCGCGCGTTCAAATAGGACGCATATCTCGTTTTGGTTTGCTGGAAATGTCGCGGCAGCGCCTGCGTCCATCCTTAGGCGAAACGCAATCGAAGGTTTGCCCTCGCTGCGAAGGCCAAGGCACCATCCGCGGCACTCGCTCTTTAGCGCTATCTATTTTGCGGTTAGTAGAAGATGAGGCACAAAAAGAACGTAGCGTAGAAATTCGCGCCATCTGCCCAATTTCTGTTGCAACCTATTTATTGAACGAAAAACGCAAAACTATTTCAAGCATTGAAACACGCAACAACACACGTGTGGTGATAGTGCCCAATGCCGACATGATGACTCCGCACTTTGAAGTACAGCGCTTGCGAGATGACGATGAGGGCACGCTAGAAACCTCGTATAAAATCGTTTCACACACAGAAGAAACGAACGATGACGAAAAAGAAATTAACACAAAAACATTGAACGCTCCTAAGCCCGCAGTGCAACCAATTGCACCCACTCAGCCAGCGCCAGAGCCACTGAAAAAACCAGGCTTCATCGCTCGCTTACTAAATTCGATTGCATCAATTTTTTCTGATGATGACAGTGAGAAAAAGAAAACAGCAGCACGAGATAATCATCGCAACAATCGTCCACGCAACCAAAACCGCCCGCGTCGGGATACACGTGGACGCAGAGACCATAAAGATGATCGCGAGATTAGCGATAATCTTGAACCTCGCGTCGCGAGCGAACGCAACACCAACGAGACTCGCGAACCAAGAGAAGCGCGTCCAGCTCGCAGCAATCATCGCGATGGGCAGAAAGATAATCAACGCGATTCATCGGAAACCACCGTTGAAGCGCGCGAAAATCGCAACAACAAAAATAGTCGCCCACCTCGCGAACCACGCGAACCTCGGCGTCAACCACAAGCTGTTGAAGAGGTTCTAGACATTCCATCGGTAATTCCAGAAACTGTAGCCGCCGAATTACAAAATGAAACTGATGATCAACGCCCGTCAAAAAGGCCAGCTGGTCGTCGTACTCGCTCTCAACAACGCCGCAGGCCGCCACGTCGCGATGATCTGTCCGCCGAGGAAGCGCAACAAAGTGAAAAGGAATTCACAGATAGCGAAACAAGTATTCAACCAATTGCGACGCCCACTCGACCGATCGCATCTTCAACGACAGAAGGTAATCCTCCAAAATCAATTACTGCACAGTACATTGCTAAATCCGCGGCGTCGGAGCAAGAGTTGGCAGCTATTGAAACAAATTTATTCGCGGCAATTTCGAATAGCAGCTCGACACAGCACACCCCAGACAAAGTTGAAATCGCTGCAGCACGAACGATTAAATTGGAAGAGCCAGAAAGCCATGCGACTATAAAAAGTGAACCTGAATCAATAACTCCTACCAACGCTGTTACTACAAATGTGGCCGAGACTACCGTGGAGACGTCGCAAAATAATTCAGGCGTAAGAGCAAGCAATGATCCGCGGCTCGCTCCGAAGCCTTTAGCAACAATTCAAATCGTCACTGAAACTATTATTCAACACCAGCCTAACGCGCTTGATACAAGCTTACCGCCAATCGTTGAACACAATCCTCGGCCCATCAGTCGCCCCGCTAATGATCCACGTCTAGCTAAAAAACAGACTGCATCAGGAACCGACGGGAACGAATAGTATTTCTTTTTTATTTTGCTGGAAAATCCGAGCTTTCAGCTCGGATTTTTTTTGAAAAGAACGAATACCTGAAATGCAGTTTTTTTTGGATTGGATATTGCCGATATGGAAAACCCATGTATAATTCGCGCCTCAATGGAAGGGTGGCAGAGTGGTTTAATGCACCGGTCTTGAAAACCGGCGTAGGTTTATAGCCTACCCAGGGTTCAAATCCCTGCCCTTCCGCCATACGCTTGCTAGAAAAGCACCTCAAAAGGTGCCTTTTTTATTTGCGCATACCGCTTTAAAATACTTAGAATCTGCAATAGCTTTTTCTTTGGAAATTCAAGCCAATGATTTTTTCACTTGCAGTCTATGCAGCACCTCATTCATCACAAGCGAGCGATACCGCCTATAAATTCGCGAGCACGCTAATCGCTAACGGTCACAAACTTTATCGTGTATTTTTTTATCATGATGGTGTTCACAATAGCTCTGCATTTCTAGCTCCGCCTCAAGATGAAGCAAATTTAGCAACTAGCTGGCAAATACTTAGCAAAGACTTTGATGTTGATTTGGTGGTATGCGTCGCGGCCGCGCTAAAACGTGGCCTGCTGAGCGAGCAAGAAGCAAAACGTTACGATAAGCCCGGACATAACCTCCTTGAACACTTTGAAATAAGCGGGCTAGGACAACTAGTAGATGCCGCCGTAGTTTCCGACAGACTCATTACTTTCGGCGCCTAAGCATGGAAACACTTTACAACACTATTAAGCGAAAAAAGCTTCTATTCATCAGCCGGCATGCGCCGTACGGCAGCTCAATCGCCAAAGAGGCCCTAGACGCCATCTTAGCTGCGTCGGCGTATGATCAAAAGCTCAGCGTACTATTTATGGACGAAGGTGTGTTTCAACTTTTATCCGCTCAGGATACCAAAGATCTCGGGCAAAAAAATTTCGCATCAATGCTGCCTGCATTTACTCACTATGGAATCGAAGAGATTTATGTGCATAGAGAATCATTAACAAAACGTCAAATCACGATTGACGAACTTCTTCTAAATGGCATACAGATAATAGATAGTAAAGCTGTTGGCAGCCTGCTGTCACAGCAAGACCAACTGCTGAGCTTTTAACATGAGCACACTACACACCATCAACAAATCGCCTTTTAGCCATTCCACACTTTTGTCGTGCCTACACGTCTGCGAAGCGACTGACGAAATTTTACTGATCGAAGATGGAGTTTTCGGCGCAATCAAAAACTGTCCATACGCACAAGAGTTAGCCACGACAATCGCAAGGGGCGTCAATATTTATGCACTGCAAAGCGATATCAACGCGCGTGGGTTGCAGAAAAAAATCGACCCTAGTATTCAAATCACAGATTACATTGGGTTCGTTCGGTTAAGTATCGAACACAGTTGCACACAAAGCTGGTACTGAACGGATATGCTACCCAAGACTGACACACATAGCGTTGAGTTCGATGCGGAGGGATTTTTAAAAAATCTGGCCGATTGGGATCAAGGTGTTGCCGTCAACATAGCCGCGCTGGAAAATATTAGCCTGATCGATGCGCATTGGGAAATTCTGAATCTCGCTCGGGAATTCTATCGAATCTATGAGCTATCCCCTTCCATGCGCGCCTTGGTGAAATACACTGAGCGAGTGTTAGGCACAGAAAAGGGTTGCAGCATCTACCTATTGCAGTTATTTCCAAGCAGCCCCGCTAAACTTGTCTGTAAAATTGCAGGCTTACCAAAACCTGCAAACTGCCTGTAGCTAAATTAACCTCTATAAATCTCAAACTTAAGCCGATTCAATAGATTTTATTGTTCCTTTTGGTAGAATTGCCTGAACGGCCGATTTTTGAAACTTTAACTCTATGCTGTTCCCTGTTTCTATTACTACATAACTATCATCAACCTTTAACACCTTGCCCAACATACCGCTGGTCATAACTACTTCATCACCCTTAGACAACGCTGAGACAAGACTCTGATGCTCCTTTTGACGTTTGCGTTGGGGCCTAATTATAAAGAAATACATGAACGCGAACAAACCGCCAAACATTGCGATGCTAATAAACGGATTTGCTGCAGGTTGCGCTTGCGAAGCTTGCGCGTAAGCGGAAGAGATAAAAAAACTCATTAAGAACCCCTAAATTAAAAAGCGCTAACTCTACCCTTTTTACAAAGGACAGGCAATTAGCGCTTTTCATTAAAGAGTAAGTATTTAGCCGATCAAGCATAATCCCTGAAAAGCTTACGGAAAACACTTGGAGACAAACCTGTCCAACGTTTAAATGCATTGGTAAAACTTGTTCTATCTGAAAAATCGAGTGCTTTTGAAACCAGATCGACACTCATATGATCATTGATCAAAAACTTAATCGCGTAGTTAAAACGAACATCATCGCGAAGCTGCGCGAAGTTGGCGTTCTGTTGCTGCAAGCGGCGCTGCAAAGTTCTCTTGGACAAACCAATGTCCTCCGCCACGCGGTCAATAGATAAGTCTGAATGACCGACCCGCTGATGGAGTGTTGCAACAACACGCCCAGAAACGCCGTCACAATGAGGGATTCTGGCCAAAGATAAATATTCTTCATAAGACCTTACAGCTGAATGAACAAACTCACCTTCCGAAGTAAAATCTTCATTTCGATAATTGCGTTGTAACTGAATCATTAAGGCCTCTCTTTACGCCAACAGGCATGAGATATATGAGCAGCTGATGACAAACCAAAAAAGGTTACGCGATCACGCCAATTTATTATCCATACGACCATTGTAAACTAAAATTTAAGCGCCATCAAAATATTAAATAAAAATAAACTCTCTGAAACGCAAAAATTTATTTAATATATCATAAAAAATTAGATGTTGTCTTTTATATAGTTAATGACGTCCACGCTGTGCGTTTTGGTATTCACTTTCGAAATAATGTGCCGCAAAAATCCATCAATATCGATTATAAAACTGGTTCGCACTATCCCCATAAACTCCTTCCCCATGAATTTTTTGAGAGCCCAGACGCCATAGGCATCTGCGACGTTGTGCATTTCGTCAGATAGAATTGTAAATTTAAGATCATATTTATCATCAAACTTTTTTAACTGCGCGGGTGAATCAATGCTTATACCCAAAACAATGGCATTAATGGCACTTAAATCTTCTGACGAGTCTCGTATTGCACAAGCCTGAACAGTACAGCCAGGCGTTAATGCCCTAGGATAAAAATAAATAATTACATTACTTTTTCCACGAAACTGGTTAAGTTCTACCATTTCGCCACGCTGATTTAATAGCGAAAAATTAGGTGCAAGCTCACCAACTTTTGGGAATACCATAACTCAACACCTCAACTAATTCTGACTATCATCATGCAACACATTAAAAAGAGCATCCTTCTCTTCTAAGGTTACTGCAGCAGTTTCAGTGCGTGCAATCAATTCTGGATGACAAACTGTATTGCGTCCGCCCTGCTTTGCTTGGTAAAGAAAAGAGTCTACTCGCTGCACAAACCCTTCAGTTGTATCGCTCATATACATTGAAAACTCATCAACACCAAAGCTTGCAGTAACAGGGATGAAATCTCTACCGGTGACGGCAAGAGGCGTCGTAGCAATCATTTCACGAAGCCGTTCGGCAACTTGTACCGCTTGACACAAATCCGTGTTGGGCAAAAGAATCACAAATTCTTCGCCGCCAAATCGGCAAGCACAATCTAATTTTCGAATCGCAATTTTAATCAATTTAGCGATAAGAACAAGCGCCTGATTTCCAAGCTCATGCCCCCAGCTGTCATTAAATTTTTTAAAGTAATCTATATCCAATAAAATCATGGACAGTGTTTGAGATCCTCGACGAGCGCGCTCCATTTCTAATAAAATAGTTTCATGAAAAAAACGAAAATTAAACAGCCCCGTTAAGGCATCCGTGCGCACTAGCTCAGTCAATAAAGATACCTGGTTGCGTAGTTCTTCGAGCTCATTTAAAAATTTACAAGAATTGCCATCAGATGAGCAAATAATATCTTGTGTAGAATTTTCACCGGCAATTAATTTCATACGCAAAAGAAAACCTTTATCTTAAAGAAAATTTATACGCTAAAAATACCCGCTGGCAGTTGCACGGCTAGGCGATGCAAACTACCTCCACACTCCAGCAAAGCGTCACAAGGAACACCCATAATTTGATGCTCGGGGAAAGCCTGAAACATCACCTCAAGTGCATCTTCATCACTTAGTACATTATAAGTCGGCACTAGTATTGCGTCGTTAACAACCAGAAAACTCGCGTAAGACAATGGAAGCCTTTCATTCTTGTCGTTTAGCATTACGCCCGGCCACGGCAGGGAGAACAGACGATAATGGCTACCGACAGAGTTTGTTAAATTGATCAGTTCAGCTTCCATTTTTTTAAGGTCGTCATATAGCTCATCGCTTTCATCGTCACAACACGTATAAACGATAGTGTCATTCGGACAAAAACGCACCAAATCGTCTAAGTAATTATAGACTGCACCCGCACTACCGCACTCAAGAAAATTGACTTTGCTTACGCCAAATAGATACTTAAGCCGATCTATAAGTACACCTTCAGCAGAATCAATATTCTTTTTCTTGTTAGATACACAAATATTTTTGATCAGCAATGTACCCCGCCCATCAACAGAGATACTGCTACCTTTAAGCATCAAATTATGACTCTCATATTTTGCCTTGGGAAAAGCATTTTGCAATTGTAATGGTGCGCCAATTCGATTCACGCAGGCTAAACCGTTATTTTCGTCATCGAGGTTTTGCACGAAATCTAGAAACTTAAAGTCTTCTGCCGTCTTCACTACAATTGGGCCGATGTTACGAACCCAACAGCTACTCGATAAAGTAGCCTGTGTTACCGGATAAAAATGTACGTAGTCCAACGGAATCGCCATAAGCTCAAGCCGCGCTCTAACACTATCAATCTCGGTCTCAGGTAATGCAATTAACACATCGGCATAATCACAAACAATAGAAACCAATGCCTCATAGAGCTGTACCAAGTCCTCAAAGATACAATTTAGATTCATATCTCTTAGGGGCCACACTAGTACAATGGCATCTAGCGATTCCCACTCGGCAGGTAAGCGTTGGCCTATCATAACTGTACTCAAAAAAAAGGAATGGACACTTAGAGACCGCAATCTAGTTGATTATCGCGCAGACTTAAACAGCTGACTCAAGGAATGGTAATATTTTCTTGCGCAGGAAGTGAAATGATATTTTCGGTGCTAGTCGATTTGAGCTTTTTTAGTAACCCATTTTTGACTTCAGGCACAGCACCAACTTGGACAATGACAGCCAAACCGCGTGCAGATAAACTCTCACCGCTCTTCACAGTAACGCCTAAATTTAAATAGTAACGGCCATTTTTTTGCGCCACAACATTAAGCTCCAGAACATAGTATCC
>JAYWHF010000513.1:0-7405 GCA_043777855.1 Gammaproteobacteria bacterium
CCTACCCCCGTACCGTGCAACGCCGAAATAAAATGAATCGTGGCAAAATCCACAAAGCGCAAACGTCGCTCAATTTCACTTTTTACATATTGTTTGTGCGAATCATCAAGACCATCCCACTTGTTCAGCGCAATCACCAACGCACGGCCCGCTTCAATAGTAGCGCCCATTAAATGTAAATCTTGCTCAACCACACCTTCACTTGCATCCATCACGAGGACGACAACATTAGCGTCATCGATGGCCTGCATCGTTTTCACGATAGAAAATTTTTCCACCACCAAATCAATATTTTTACGGCGACGCACACCTGCAGTATCAATGAGGGTAAACGGCTGCCCAAAACGTTCATAGTTAATATAGATGCTATCGCGTGTTGTGCCTGGCTCATCAAACACTACTACGCGCTCCTCTCCCAATAAACGATTAACGAGCGTTGATTTTCCCACATTAGGACGCCCGACTATCGCAATTTTTATTCCTGTCGCATCACTTGGTTGAGCGTTTTCGATAACCTCTGGAATTTCCGCAAGCACTTCTTCCATCATGGACATAACACCACGCCCATGGGTGGCCGTCGTTGCAAAAATTTCACCTAGGCCTAATTCATAAAAAGGAGCCAGTGCTATATCTGGGTCTACTCCATCAATTTTATTAGCAACTAGATAAGTTTTTTTATTGTTGACGCGCAGATGCTTAGCGATCATATGATCTGCCGCTAGTACGCCCGCACGACTATCAAGAATAAATAAAACAATATCTGCTTCTTGGATGGCGAGTAGTGACTGACCTGCCATCATGCTGTCAATGCCCTCTTCTTCCCCGCTTATGCCGCCGGTATCAATAACAATAAAGCGACGGTTTTCGATACTGCCTTCGCCATATTTTCTATCGCGCGTTAAACCGGGATAATCCGCAACAATTGCATCGCGAGTGCGAGTCAAACGATTGAACAAGGTGGATTTACCCACATTGGGGCGGCCAACTAAAGCGATAACAGGAATCATAATAAATACATCAATTAATTAAGAAGTTGCGATTCGTTAATACTCATGCGTTCGAAGCAAAGAACACTGATCAAATCAAAAACAATTGCCTACAAAAAACTCAGCCACTTAAAAGACTTTGCTCTTAAGTGGCTTGAGAAAAAACAAAATACGATTTACTTTTTAGCGTCGACACCAAAAGCCGTGAGATCACCATCATTGTCATAAACGTAAAGTAAACTGCCATCCGTCAGCATAGGCGCCCGCACACCAAGACCATCGATATGAGTGCGCGCGGCTAACTCTCCATCTTTTTGTCTCAATACGTGCATGTATCCTTTAAAATCAACCACGGCAAGATAGTCACCAAATATTTGCGGCCCACTGAGCCCACGACGCAGAAGCTTTTCGTTCTGCCAAACAACTTCACCCGATGCAAGATTAAAAGCGGTAATTTTTCCGTCACTTTGCGATACAAATAATTTATCGTCAGACGCAACCGGTGTCGCCGTAGTTGAGCCATCCTGTCCCCACACACTACCGCCCGTACCGCGTGAAAGCGCAACAATACGGCCTTGATAGCTACCCACATACATAATCCCGTCTTTCATAATGGGGCTAGCATGTATATCCACCATTCTGTCCAATTCGGACCGACCTTTGGGCATGGCAATACGTTGCTCCCACAAGATTAAACCGTTGCTAGCATTGAACGCCATCAACCTACCATTCGCAAAGCCAGCATAAATAATAGAATCCGTAATAACGGGTGCAGCCGTTCCGCGCAATGTGAGAATAGGCGGTGGGTTTTCATAAAACCATAAATCCGCGCCGGTTTTAGCATCTACAACAATTAATTTTCCATTCATCGTTTGAACGGCAACCACAGTACCATTCGTTTGTGGAACTGACGAAATTTCTCCTTTAAGTTGTTTACGCCAAACTTCGGCGCCATCGCCAGAGGAAAGCGCAATAAGTTCGCCTGCATAATTGCCTACAAATAAAAACCCACCACCACTGCTAAGGCCACCGGTTATATCGTGGTTTAAATCTGCATCTTTAAAAAAATGGGCTATGCTGCCGATCCAGCCCGTCCAATTCGGGGTAATAGTTTTTGACCAAAGAGTCTTGCCCTTTAGCCGGCTCATAGCGGTCACTACACCCTCATGATCAACGGTGAATATTTTATCGCCTTCAATTGCCGGTGTGAGCTGAGTAAAGCCAACACCTTGACCGTCGCCGACATCGTTGCTCCATAATCTATTGAGCTTCGCTGTCTCTTTGAAACTCACTAAATCCATGGGCTCCTGACCAGTTTTTTTTGAAAACCATGAACAACCCGCAAACAAAAGGGCACAGAGCAGAAGGCTCCACTTCAAGTGCCTCATTGAGCTTTCTCCTCAATGGGCAAAGAGCTGCTTTCAACAGCAGAAACTGGTAACTTCAAATCGTCAGCTTTCATTTTTAAAATCATTAGTCGTTCTTGTTGCTGTGGATCCGTATCGGCTAAGGCTTTTTCATAGGCCGTTAAGGCGGCGGCTTTATTACCTTGTGCGTTTAATATATCACCGCGAACTTCTGCATATTCAGAGGCAAAAGCTTTACTAGGCTCTTCCGCCAATTGCGCCGACGCCTCATCAAAGGCTCCCTTTGCAACCAACACGCGCGCCAAACGAACTTTAGCGACCTGGGTAATGGCTACATCTGGTTTAGCGGCCAAGATCCATCGCAACTCTTTGATCGCTTTATCCAAATCACCTGCCTCAACAGCAGCCTTTGCTAAAAAAAATGCTGCGCTGGTGGCATACATACTTTTGCTATTTTTTTCTTTAAGCTGGCCGGCAATATGTTCCGCCGTTGCACGATCTGCGTCGGAGAGAGTCTGGCCTTGTTCAACTTTTACTAACGTCAAAAGTGATTCATACTGCAAGGATGCATCTTCGGCGTTTACGCGCTGCTTATCGAGCCAACCCGTCCACGCAAAGTAGCCTGCAACCGACAATAAAATAGCACCAACAATTACTTTGCCATTGTCTCTCCACCAACTTTTTAGTGCGGCGATTTGTTCTTCTTCTGTTAAATGTACACTCACAATGAACTCCTAATTATTGATATTAAGTTTTAAAAAATTATAAATTGTTTTGTAAAAAAACGACGATGTCAGTCAGCGGAACTACCTGTTGTGGCTTTTCTTCGCGTAAAAATTTCACACCAAGCGCCGCCGCCGCCACTTCATTCTCACCCAAAATTAATGCCACACAGGCAGTACTTCTATCGGCTTTTTTAAGCTGACTCTTAAAGTTACCACCACCGCAGTGACTAATGAAACGCAAATGCGGCAACTCATTTCGCAATTGCTCGGCCAGTTGCAGAGCTTCTTTTTCTACCTTACCCACTGCAACAAGATATACATCAGCAATTTGCGCCAAGCCTTCGGGAACCGCAGACGTTGCTTGAAGCAACAAGACCAAACGCTCTAGCCCAATACCAAAACCTACCGCTGGGTTAGGTTTTCCACCCAATTGTTCGACTAGATTATCATAACGACCACCAGCACAAACGGTGCTTTGCGACCCCAATTTCTCAGTCACCCATTCAAAAGCAGTCTTACCGTAATAATCGAGGCCGCGAACTAAGCGTGTGTTCACTTGATATTTAACGCCACCGGCATCCAACAAACTCTGCAATTGCGCAAAATGTTCTCGCGATGCTTGATCCACATAGTCCAACAAAACGGGCGCCTGATCTAAGAGCAACTGCGTGCTCGGTTCTTTGCTGTCCAAAATGCGCAGCGGATTAGACGCAAGGCGACGCTGACTGTCGGCGTCCAGCTTATCTTTATAGCCTTCCAAATAAGCAACCAGCGCATCCTTGTACGCGGCGCGCGACGCCGAATCACCCAACGAATTTATTTGGAGTGTGACAAACTCCGCTACGCCAAGTTCACGCAGAATACGCGCACTTAGCAATAAAATTTCGGCGTCAATATCAGGGCCATCCATCCCGAACGCTTCAACACCCACTTGATGAAATTGGCGATAACGACCTTTTTGTGGACGCTCATGACGAAACATCGGGCCCTTGTACCACAAACGCTGCGATTGATTGTAGAGCAAACCATTCTCTTCACAGGCCCTCACACAACATGCAGTACCTTCAGGCCGCAAAGTCAGGCTGTCACCATTACGATCGGGAAAGGTATACATTTCTTTCTCAACAATATCGGTTACTTCGCCAATAGAACGCTTAAAAAGCTCTGTGGATTCCAGTATGGGAAACCTTATTTCCTGATAGCCATAACGTTGCAAGATATCTGCAATGGTCTTCTCAACGTATTGCCACAACGGAGAGTCCACGGGTAACAAATCGTTCATACCGCGAATTGCTTGAATCTTTTTCAACATAAATTCCTAAAAGTTAAACCTGCCGCACTTAACCGCCGGCAATAAAAAAACAGTTGTCAAAAAACAGTTACCAAAAAAAAACAGTTACCAATAAAAACAATTATCAAAAATCACTATGCCCGAACAATAATATTTTCTGCGTCTTTTGCCATTTGCAATTCTTTTTCCGCCACCTTAGTACGAATGAGCCGTTCAAGATTATCCACAAGATTTTCGTTACCGATTTTATGATTAGGAACACCGTCGATATAAATGAGATTGTTGGGTGTACCGCCAGCCAACCCCAAATCAGCTTCTTTCGCTTCGCCAGGCCCATTAACCACGCAGCCGATTACCGCAACATCAATGGGCGTTGTTATATCTTCTACACGCGCCTCTAACTCATTCATTGTTTTTATCACATCGAAATTCTGACGCGAACAGCTGGGGCATGCGATAAAATTCACACCCTTGCTGCGCAACTTCAAACTGCGTAGCAGATCCCACCCCACCTTCACTTCTTCTACGGGATCGGCCGCCAGTGAAATGCGTATGGTATCGCCTATGCCATCCATTAATAGGGCGCCTAATCCAACGGCTGATTTAACCGTGCCAGCACGCAACACACCGGCCTCGGTGATCCCCAAATGTAAAGGCTGCTCAATTTGGCTCGCCAGCTTACGATAGGCCGCGACCGCCATAAAAACATCCGACGCTTTTACGCTGACTTTAAAATTATAAAAATTTAGTTTATCTAAAATTTCTACATGACGAAGGGCGGACTCCACTAACGCATCTGGTGTTGGCTCGCCATATTTTTTTTGCAAATCTTTTTCAAGCGAGCCGGCATTAACACCAATACGTATCGGAATATTGAGATCTCGCGCCTTATCCACAACGGCCTGAATACGTTTTTCTCGGCCAATATTGCCTGGATTAATGCGCAAGCAATCCACTCCCAAATCAGCAACTCGCAACGCAATACGATAATCAAAATGGATATCAGCCACCAATGGCACAGTCACTTGTTTGCGAATTTCTCCAAAGGCTTCGGCAGCCTCCATCGTAGGTACGGAAACACGAACAATATCGGCACCCGCCGCCTGAATACGGCGAACTTGTTCAACGGTTGCCGCCACGTCGGTCGTTTCAGTATTTGTCATACTTTGTACTGAGATAGGAGCATCGCCCCCGACAGGTACATTACCTACCATTATCTGACGCGACTTGCGGCGCTTAATAGGTGATTCACAGTGCATAAATTTGCCTTTAACGACACCAGCGTTGATGTTTGAAATTAGAATAAACTAAATGTGGCTCACATTATTTATCGACTTTTAAGGTCAACACTTTGGAACCCGCCACGGGATTTACATCCACTTTCTTGCCATTAATTTGAATTGCAACAGCAGAAGCGTTGCCCAGCTTTACATCAAAAGGGGCCCTACCGATAAGATTCAGTTTGCTGCCGGGTGCCTGCAATTCTGTCGCTAACACATCACCGCGAGAGTCACTGACCTCCAACCAACACTCCGATCGAAACACAAATTTTATTTCATCCAAGCTATTTTTATTCGCCAACGCGGGGGCCACCGAAGACGGCGCACTCGCAGAAACGGTTGCTGCAACCGCTGCTAAGGTCGCGGCAGTAGAACTGATATTTTCTGAGAGACCTACTGCGTTAGTATTCGCCCCCAAAGCTGGCAAGGTAGATGACGCAACCGGCATTTGTTCGTCAGAGCTCGAAGAATTTTGCTCAGAGCTTGCTACAACAAGTGCGCTAGGGCTTGCGCCCATCGGCGGAGTATCTACTGACGGCAACAGGTATCTCGTCTCTACAGGAGTATCCATAAACCAAATGGAAATCAGCCACATGACAATAAAAAATGCAGTGATAGCGGCAAGAAACTTCCACGTTTTTTTAGACGAATTAACCACAACTGGCGGAACAGCTAAGGCACTTGACTGTAAGCTTTGCGCTTTAAGGCACTGCTCATAAACCGCCAGTATCTTTGAAGCGTCTACTTTTAAAATATTTGAATAGGCTCTGATATAGCCGCGCACAAACGTATCTGGGCCAACGTGCGCAAAGTCATCCAACTCCAATGCGCTAACTTTAGCAATTGTTAAATAAAGCTCTTTTGCTACTTGTTCTTGAGATAATCCTGCAAGCAAACGCCCCTGCATCAACAGTTTGCCAGGCGATGTCTCCTTATTATCTTGCGACTCAGCGGGATTAGTCATTGAAACCTCAATTGATATTATTCTGCTTGTATTCCAAATATTCCTTGGAATATGGAAATGCATTTTTCAAGAGAATTGCCAAACTTGCTTCTTTGTCTTTATTACCAAAAATTCGTTCCAAACGTATCCCGAGCAACAAACTACGCGCTGATTGCTGCCCCAACCTCGCGTACAAATCCAAGCATTTTTTTGCCTCTGCGTAATCTTGCTGTTGAAAATTAATATCGCCCAGTTCGATATAGGGCTCTGCAGCACTTCTATCAAGAATAGTGGCATGCTCAAATGCAGCTTTCGCGCGGATTGTATTACCTAATTTTAACGCTACACGACCAACATTGGTCAACGCCTGCGAACGGCCCGGAAATGCTAGGTCAGCGGCAGCTTTTTCAAACTCAGCATAGGCTTCTTCGTAGCGCTTCAAGTTAAACAAAAAAATGCCATAGTTATTGTGTGCCTCAGTAAAATTTTTATCTCGCTTCAATGCCAACTTGAAACTTTCTTCGGCCAACGCAGGCTCACCTTCCAACTCATAAAGCTGCGCCATAGCGCTGGTAGCCACTGGGGAATTGGCGTTGATGTCAAACGCTTTTTTCAAATGGTGGCGCGCGGATTCACGATTGCCTTTTTGAATGTAACCCAGCGCAATTTGTACGTGCAAATCGAAAGATTTTTGGAGATCAATAGTCTTCTCCCTACCACTCGTGCGCTCAGTGACACATCCAACCAAGAACAACAAACACAACAAACACAAAAACACACTCTTCATATTCAGAATCAATTTATTATTTTGCA
>JAYWHF010000514.1:0-2664 GCA_043777855.1 Gammaproteobacteria bacterium
CGCGATAGTGGGTTAATTTGGTGCGCAGCTATTGTCTTGGGTGTGTTGCAAGACAATTTTTCGGGCAGTTATTTTATATATCTACTTGTATCTTAAAGATTATTTTTAATTGGCCTGTAAAATGCAAAATCAGCTTCGGATGCCAAGGTGATTCAAATCTCAGCCGAGAAAAATTCCTTGCGTTAGCTTTTCATGGTTGTCAATTTTGAGAAAGTAGTATTTCCGGTGCATCCCACACAACCAAAACGTGGGTATTTAGAGGAGTGCAGATATGAAGTTGATCGCAGCAGTTATAAAACCATTCAAGCTCGATGCGGTGCGTGAAGCGCTGTCTGAAATTGGCGTGCATGGTATGACGGTAACCGAAGTAAAAGGTTTTGGCCGGCAGAAGGGCCACTCTGAGCTGTATCGCGGCGCTGAATATGTCGTCGATTTTTTACCTAAAACAAAGGTTGAAATTGCTGTTGCTGATAGCGAGGTCGATCGGGTGGTGGACGCGATTACTAAAGCGGCTAACAGCAGCAAGATTGGTGATGGAAAAATATTTGTTTCTGATCTTGAGCAAGTGGTGCGTATTCGTACCGGAGAAACAGGTGAAGAAGCACTTTAAACTGATTAACTCAATAACAAGCTAGAAAGTTGATTAGACAAACAACTCATTAGCATTCAATAAATTACTTAGGAGTATTCCCGTGAAAAAACTTTTTAAAATGGGCTCTTGGCTCACAGCCCTCGGCCTTGTGGCGTTAATGGTATTTACAGCGAGTGCGGCTTTAGCGCAGGACACGATGCCCGCTGCTGCCGAAGCCGTTAGTGAGATGGCTCCAGTTGCTCCCGCTGCCGCGGATGCGCCTGCTTATGTTGCGCCCAACTTTAATAAGGGTGATATCGCGTGGATGCTGACAAGTACCTTATTGGTATTGTTCATGGTGTTACCAGGGTTAGCGTTGTTTTATGGTGGGATGGTTCGCTCTAAAAACATTCTCTCAATCTCCATGCAAATTTTCGTCACCTTTTGTTTGATTAGCGTCCTCTGGGCGATCTACGGCTACTCGCTCGCGTTCACAAATGGCAATGGTTTTATTGGGGGTTTCGATAGACTGTTTTTGAAAGACATGTTGGACTCCGCCGGCAATCTTACGGCCGCCGCGACCTTCAGTAAGGGTGTGTACATCCCTGAGTATCTTTACTGTGTATTTCAAATGACTTTTGCTGCATTGACTCCGTGTTTAATAGTCGGTGCTTTTGCTGAGCGGATCAAATTTTCAGCGGTACTTATGTTTATGGTTCTATGGTTTACCTTTTCATATTTGCCAATTGCGCACATGGTTTGGTGGTGGGCAGGTCCTGATGCCTACACAACCGCCGAGGCGGCAGCTACCGCACTTGCCAGCGCTGGTCTATTATTTCAATGGGGCGCTCTCGATTTCGCCGGTGGTACAGTCGTACATATAAACGCAGGTATTGCTGGACTTGTGGGTTGCCTCGTCATAGGTAAGCGTAAAGGTTTCGGTAGTATGTCCTTAGCGCCGCACAATGTACCTTACACGATGATCGGTGCTGCTTTGTTATGGGTGGGCTGGTTCGGCTTCAACGTTGGCTCTAACCTCGAGGCAAATGCATTTGCTGCTCAAGTATTTATCAACACTTTCTTGGCCACCGCTGCTGCTGTGCTGGCGTGGTCGTTTGGTGAGTGGATGGTTCGTGGGAAGCCAACAATGCTAGGTGCTGCTTCAGGTGCTGTGGCCGGTTTGGTGGCGATTACTCCGGCGTGTGGTTGGGTTGGTCCGATGGGTAGTATTGCAATCGGTCTGATTGGTGGGATCGTGTGTATGTTCGCGGTACTGAAATTAAAAGCTGCTCTTGGCTACGACGATAGTTTGGATGTATTTGGCGTTCACTGCGTTGGCGGCATATTGGGAGCACTTTTGACGGGTGTGTTCAACAGCCCAGACCTTGGCGGCACCGGTGTTTACGATTATGTTGCGGGCACCTGGGGATTTGCCGGAATAGGAACTCAAGTTATGATTCAAGCCAAGGCGGTCTGTTTGACCTTGGTCTGGTCTGGGGTTGTGTCCTTCATAGCATTTAAGTTAGTGGACATTGTTATAGGTTTACGTGCGAGTGAGGAAGTAGAGACTGAAGGTCTAGACACCGCTGAGCATGGCGAGCGTGCGTACCACATCTAGTTTAGCGCGACCTGAAAGCTCCTTGCGAATGTTTGCAAGGAGCTTTTTTTCCTCGGCCTATTTGAAATCGATTGACCGTGCCGAGAGTCGCACGGGCCTAGCAGGGCAAAATTGTGCTCTATAAAAGGGTGCTTTTCGTGAAGCCTGCGTGTATCTTAGTGTCAAAGCGTCACCGGCATTGACGGTTGCCGCAGATTTCTAGAGCGGCTTGCCCGAGTTAAGAAATCACTTGAGATATCCTAAAAACCCACTACAAAAAATAAAGGAACAAGCAATGAAACTTATTACTGCGGTTGTTAAGCCTTTTAAGCTAGATGATGTGCGCACTGCACTCTCTGAAGTTGGCGTGCAAGGTATGACTGTTACTGAAGTTAAAGGCTTCGGCCGTCAAAAAGGTCATACGGAGTTGTACCGTGGCGCCGAATATGTTGTGGATTTCTTACCCAAAGTTAAGCTTGAATTAGCGGTCGATGAT
>JAYWHF010000515.1:0-7385 GCA_043777855.1 Gammaproteobacteria bacterium
TTGCTATCCATTGACCGGGGCTGTTGAATCACAGGCGACAACCTTGCCGGAAATTATTCAAGAAATGTTATTGACTACAACATCTGAACGACAAGGTCGTGTCATCGATCACGATAGCTCAGGCTCAATGGAAAAGAAAAAGCAGGAAGGTTACTTTTAAGTATTTACTTTTTTACTAGAAAATTTACGACATTTAGCGGTTGCACAAGAGACTATTATGAGTCACCAGTCAGATTTAATTGCCGAAGACATAGATGCGTATCTTGCGCAACATGAACAAAAAGAATTGCTGCGCTTCTTAACCTGCGGCAGTGTGGATGATGGTAAAAGCACGCTAATAGGCCGCCTTTTGCATGATTCTAAAATGATTTATGAGGATCAGTTAGAGGCCGTGCGCGCGGACAGCACCAAACACGGCACCACGGGAGAAAAAATTGATTTGGCATTGCTAGTCGATGGGCTGCAAGCTGAGCGAGAGCAAGGCATCACCATTGATGTGGCTTATCGTTACTTTTCAACAGCGAAACGCAAATTTATTATTGCAGATACCCCGGGTCATGAACAATACACGCGCAACATGGCAACGGGTGCCTCGACGTGCGATCTAGCGATTATTTTGATTGATGCGCGTTATGGCGTCATGACACAAACCCGTCGTCACAGTTATATAGCGTCCCTGTTGGGCATTAAGCATATTGTGGTCGCTATTAATAAAATGGATTTAAAAGATTTCAGCCAATCAGTGTTTGAAACAATTAAAGCCGAGTATCTGGAGTTTGCTAATAAACTTGAAATGAAAAATGTTTTCTTTGTGCCGATATCGGCATTGGAAGGGGACAATGTTGTTAATCGTTCAGAGCGCTCACCTTGGTATAAAGATCAAACCTTAATGGAGATTTTCGAATCTGTACCCATTGCGGATGATAAAAATTTCACTGACTTTCGTTTTCCTGTGCAATATGTTAATCGACCTCACTTAAACTTTCGCGGGTTTTGTGGCAATGTTGCCTCCGGTGTGGTTAAAGTTGGCGATGTGGTTAAGGCATTACCCTCAGGTAAATCAAGCCAGATTAAATCAATTGTTACCTATGACGGTGATTTACCGGAAGCATTTGCGGGTCAATCAATTACCCTGACTCTGACGGATGAAATTGATGTAAGTCGCGGCGATATGTTGGTGCTCGCAAGCGATGTGGTTCCTCTAACAAATCATTTGCAATCGCATGTTGTGTGGATGGCAGACAAGCCTTTGCAAACCAATGCCGATTACCTGTTTAAATTTGCAAGTAAGCTAGTCAATGGAAAAGTTGAGGCTATTCATTACCGCATCGACGTAAACACGCAAGAACATCTCGCAGTTTCCCAGTTGCAGTTGAATGATATTGCGGTGGTCGATGTAGTGTTGAATCAACCAGTAGTGGTGGATGCTTACAAAACCAATCGTGCAACAGGAGCTTTTATCGTCATCGACCGGATTAGCAATATTACCGTCGGTGCGGGAATGGTTGTTAGTAGGCTTGATCAGCCGGTCGTTGCAGGGCAAACTAATTTCAGTGAATTTGAAATAGAATTAAATACGCTGGTTCGTAAGCACTTTCCTCACTGGGGTGTGTTGGACTTAAGTCAGCTGCTAAAAAAATAGTGGCGTCCATAAGGTAAGAAAGCGCTAGGGCTAAGTTCAGGGTTCGGAGGTGAGAGTTCAGGGGGGAGAGTTCTGAGGAAAGAGTTCAGAGGCTGTTCCGCTCGTCCTACCTTTGTAAGCCTTTTCCTACAAACAAAAGCGCCTATTGCCACTAGAGCCCGCCCTAAAAACCACCTAATCTACTCCCGCTCGCAGTGAGAAGTCGCGAGCACAACCAATCTAATCTTATTTTTAGTTCTCTTACATGGAGTTATTATGAAAAACATTTTTTCCGCGTGTCTTGTTGCTTTGCTTGTGGTGTCATCGAGTGGATATGCTGCCAATCCAACCGCTAACGATAAGCCTGTTATTGCTCAAGAAAAATCTACTGTGTCAGGTAAAGCATCACCATCCGCAAAAACAGTTGCGCAGCACGACGTTATTAATATTAATACCGCTGACGCACAAACCCTGATCAATCTTAAGGGTGTAGGGCTTAAAAAGGCCGAAGCTATTATCGCTTGGCGCAAAGCAAATGGTGGTTTTAAAACAGTAGATCAGTTTGCAGATGTCAAAGGCATTGGTTCCAAAACACTGGAGACCAATCGTAAAAATTTGCGTGTGCAGTGATTGGTGACTCTCGACAATAAATATTCCTCGTGAGTTTACGTGGGCATATTAAAAAGTGAGTAACTTAGGAGCAATTGGCTTTTTATGTGCATCAACTTAATAAGGTGCTGCGAAGTCGTGAGAAGTTTGCTTTAATGGGGGCCCAAGTGTTGAAGCTTGGGCTTTTTCGTTTTAGTTGACTTTGAGCGGGGCGTTTCACAAAGCCCATTTGACTGAGGTGCTGATGCTAGACATTCAAGGCCCGCGTATTCTAGTGGCAATGGACTTTGACAGTGCGGATGACTGCCTGAATATGGCTCAGCGGTTGTCGCCGCAATACTGTCGTTTAAAGGTTGGCAAGGAACTATTTACGGCTTGTGGGCCAGGGATTGTTGAACAATTAATGCGTCTGGGGTTTGACGTATTCCTTGACTTGAAATTTCACGATATACCCAACACCGTTGCCAAAGCTGTCAGAGCCGCCGCACAGCTAGGCGTTTGGATGGTCAATGTGCATGCGTCCGGCGGCCAACGCATGATGGTTGCTGCTCGCGATAGTCTTGAACAGCACTCGCTCGCTAATCAAGCCCAAAAACCCTTGCTGATCGCAGTGACAGTGTTAACCAGTTTTGATATTCATGATCTCCAATCCATAGGTATTCATGAAAGTCTTGAAACCCATGTAATGAATCTTACACGGCTTGCAAACGATAGCGGTCTTGATGGCGTAGTTTGTTCAGCCCGTGAGGCTAAGGTTTTGCGTCATCATTTTGGTGCGGGCTTCCATCTTATAACGCCCGGAATTCGATTGGATTCGAGCCCAATCGACGATCAGAGGCGTACGCTTACGCCAACCAATGCTATTGCGGAGGGCAGTAGCTACCTCGTTATAGGGCGCCCAATTACTCAATCAAGTGACCCGGCTGCACGCTGCAAGTCTATAGCTCAATCTCTTTCTTAAATGTTAAGTGCTAAAAACTAATTCTTTCAAAAAAGGTTCGAGATGTTGAATACAGCTACTCACACTGTTCCCGTGGTGACGATTGATGGACCCAGTGGTTCCGGCAAGGGCACGCTTAGCCAAATAGTCGCGCAGCGCTTGGGTTTTCATCTGTTGGATAGCGGTGCTTTATACCGGTTGGTAGCTTTATCGACGACACAACAGCGAGTGGATGTTCTCGATCAAAACGCAGTTGCGCAAATTGCCGTCCATCTTAATGTAAGGTTTGTTGCTGAAGGAGCCATCACAAAAATTTTGTTAGATGGAGTCGATGTAACTGATGCCATCCGCCACGAAACAGTGGGTATGAATGCGTCTCTGGTTGCTGCTTACCCAGCCGTTAGGCAAGCCCTATTGCAAAAGCAAAAAGATTTCGCTCAGGCGCCAGGCTTGGTTGCTGACGGTCGCGATATGGGAACGACTGTATTTCCAGATGCGCCTTTGAAATTCTTTCTTACCGCAAGCGCGGAAGCCCGAGCGGAACGTCGCTTCAAACAATTGCAACAAAAATGCGTTAGTGTAGATATGAATGAACTAGTCTCCGATATAAAAGCCCGTGATGAGCGGGATACTCATCGAGATGTGTCACCATTAACGCCGGCCAAGGATGCGCAGATAATTGATAGTACGTTGCTTAGCATTGAACAAGTGTTAGATCTTATGTTAACGAAAGCACATAAAACTCTTGGCGTTAACCTGTAAACTTCGAGCGCGATAGTTTCTGTTTTTAAGTCAAGAGTTTCTGTTTTTAAGTCAAGAGTTTCTATTTTTAAGGTAAGAGTTTCCGTTTTTAAGTCAAGAGTTTCTATTTTTAAGTCAAAACTTTGGAAGATACAAATGAAGTTAACGTGTTTTAAAGCTTACGATATTCGCGGTAAATTAGGTGTGGAGCTGAATGCAGATATCGCCTATCGGATTGGGCGCGCTTATGCCATTTTTCTAAAGCCCAAACTGGTTGTGGTTGGTGGTGACGTACGCTTGACCAGTGCAGAGCTTAAGCAGGCTTTTGCTAATGGCTTGCGCGATGAAAGTGTCGATGTTATTGATATTGGTATGTGCGGTACCGAAGAAATTTATTTTGCAACCAGCCATCTCAAAACCGATGGTGGCTGTGTGGTAACTGCCAGCCACAATCCTATTGACTATAATGGACTAAAAATGGTGCGGGCTGGATCGCAGCCGATAAGTGGTGATACGGGTTTAAACGATATTAAACGTTTGGCAGAAGAAAATAATTTTGCACCGGTTGATTTCTCCAAGCGCGGTTCCTATCGTCAAGAAAGTATATTAGACGCTTACATTCAGCATTTGTTGACCTATGTTGATGTTAAAAAACTCAAACCTCTGAAATTAGTTGTTAATGCTGGCAACGGAGCGGCAGGGCATGTGATCGATGCGATAGAAAAATATTTACCCTTTGAATTTGTAAAAATTTATCATGAGCCCGATGGTAATTTTCCAAACGGAATACCCAACCCGTTGTTGCACGAAAATCAATCTGTTACAGGCAATGCGGTACTGGCCCATGGCGCTGATCTTGGGATTGCGTGGGATGGTGATTTTGATCGCTGTTTTTTGTTTGATGAGAAAGGCCAGTTCACCGAAGGCTATTATATTGTTGGGCTCTTGGCGGAGTCATTTCTTATCAAAAATCCCGGTGCAAACATTATTCATGATCCGCGTTTGTTATGGAATACGCGAGATATTGCCGAAAAAAATAACGGCAATGCCATTCAGTCAAAGACAGGGCATGCTTTTATCAAAGAGCGCATGCGTTTGGAAGATGCCGTCTATGGCGGCGAGATGAGCGCACATCACTATTTCCGCGATTTCTTTTACTGCGATAGCGGTATGATTCCGTGGCTATTAGTTGCTGAACTTTTGAGTCGAAAACATCAAACTCTATCATTCATGCTGCAAGATCGCATTGCAAAATTTCCTTCTCCCGGCGAAATTAATCGTCACGTGGCTGATGCGAAAAAAGCGATTGAACGTGTGTATGAACATTATGTGCAAGATGCGATTGGTATTGACAAGACGGATGGTATTAGTCTTGAATTTCCGCAGTGGCGTTTTAATTTACGAATGTCAAACACGGAACCGGTAGTGCGTTTGAATGTTGAAAGTCGCGCGGACAAATCCTTAGTTGATGAAAAAACGGCAGAAATTTTAGCCTTGTTAGAATAAGCGCTTAATTAAATAATCGTCTACACTCCTTGTTTTTAAAATTTAGCTCGATATCGAAGGAAACTTAAATGCACATTAAAAAAGCTGTAATACCGGTTGCAGGTTTGGGTACGCGCATGCTGCCTGCCACTAAAGCAATTCCCAAGGAAATGCTTCCGGTAGTTGATAAACCGCTTATTCAATACGTTATTGAAGAGGCTGCCGCCGCTGGCATTAAGGAAATTGTTCTGGTGACTCATGCCAGTAAAAATGCGATTGAAAACCACTTTGATACAAGTTTTGAATTGGAGGCGCAACTCGAAGCGCGATTAAAACGCTCGCTGTTGGATGAGGTGCGCTCCATTACGCCACGTGGCCTTACTGTTATTTCCGTACGTCAAGCTGAAGCAAAAGGTTTGGGGCATGCCATTTTATCCGCTCGTTCTGTGATAGGCGATGAGCCCTTTGTCGTTTTATTGCCGGATGTATTGGTCGACAATGTGGAGTGCAATCTCAAGCAAGACAATCTGGCGGGAATGGTTAAACGTTTTGAAGCAACGGGTCATAGTCAAATATTAGTAGAAGAAGTCCCACACGACCAAGTCGATAAATACGGTGTAGTTGATTGTTCTGGTGTACAAATTGCGGAGGGGAAAACCGCCCCTATCAAGGCAATGGTGGAGAAGCCTCCAATTGACGAAGCGCCATCGAATATGGCGATAGTGGGTCGTTATGTGTTATCGAAAAAAGTCTGGGAATTACTGGCCACCACACAGCCTGGGGCAGGGGGTGAAATTCAGTTAACGGATGCGCTCGATGCGTTATTAGGTTTGGAAACAATTGAAGCCTATCAATTGATTGGTCGCAGTCACGATTGTGGTACCAAGCTCGGCTACATGACAGCCAACGTGATTTACGGAACGCGTCATCCTGCTATCGGTGAAGATTTTCAGGCATTTTTGAAAGATCGCTTTACGAAATAAGTTAATACGAGTGATTTCTTTACATTTTATATAGCGTTAAATTTTTCTTGCAGCTATTTTCGAATCTCGGTAAAAAATTATGATAATTCCGGTTGTTCTCGCTGGTGGATCAGGCACTCGTTTGTGGCCTTTGTCGCGCCAACATTATCCAAAACAATTACTGAAGTTATTTGGCGATACAACCATGCTGCAGCAAACTATTTTACGTTTGAGCGGCTTGGCTGACCTTGCGTCGCCCATCGTAGTTTGTAACGTCGAGCACCGGTTTATGGTGGCAGAACAGTTACATGAAATTGGCTTAACTGATGCAGTCATCATGCTTGAACCTAGCGCAAGAAATACGGCGCCTGCGCTGGCGTTAGCGGCTCTTCAAGCCCGCGATATAGATGCAAGTTCTACATTGTTAGTATTGTCTGCTGATCATATGATTCGCGAGGTTGAAGTGTTTCATCGCGCGGTAAAAATTGCCATTCATGCCGCTGAAAAGGGTCGTTTAGTTACTTTTGGAGTTCTCCCTACGCACCCTGAGACGGGTTATGGTTATATAAAAACCTCTCAAAGCGCAGCGGACATTGAAGGAAGTTTTGCTGTTGAGCAATTTGTTGAAAAACCAAATCTTGAAACTGCTGAAACTTATTTGGCGGCCGGATGTTACTACTGGAATAGTGGCATGTTCGTTTTTAAAACGGATGTATTTTTAGGCGAATTAACAACCCATAGCTCAGAAGTGGTTTCGGTTGCTGCACAGTCCAGAGATTGGGCTGTGCGTGATTTAGACTTCGTTCGCGTTCACAAAGATTCTTTTTCTAGCGCCCCCAATATTTCTATTGATTATGCGCTGATGGAAAAAAGCAACAATGTTGTCTGCGTGCCCTTAAATGCAGGTTGGAGTGACGTGGGCGATTGGAAGTCATTTTGGAATATATCTAAAAAAGATGACGCGGGAAATAGTTTTATTGGCGATAGTATTGATGTGGGTTCAAGCAATACATTGGTTTTTTCGCAG
>JAYWHF010000516.1:0-2661 GCA_043777855.1 Gammaproteobacteria bacterium
AAGATTTGGCCGTTACCTATGGTGCGATAGCCAAGCAAGGCCCTAGGTATTTTTACCAAGGCGATTTCGCGAAGAAAACAGCGCTATGGATGCAGCAACATGGTGGGCTCATTACGCGCAAAGATTTTTCAAGTTATCAAATTAAAATGCGCGAACCTGTTGTGTCGGAGTTTTCCGGTTACACACTCTACGGTTTCCCACCACCGAGTTCCGGCGGTACTCATGTTGCACAGATATTGAATATTCTTGAACAATTTGATGTAACAAAAATATCTCAGGCTGATCGTTATCACTTAATAGCTGATGCTATGAAATTTGCATTTGCCGATCGCGCGCACTGGCTTGGTGATTCAGACTTTACCGCCATGCCCAAAGGTTTAACCGATAAACGCTATGCAAAACTTATTGCAGAAAAACTGAGCCTCGAAAAAAGCCAGCTTAATATTAGTTACGGTAACCCCGATGTCGATATTCAGGCGCTTATGAATAAACACACAACGCACATTGCGGCGGCTGATCTACAGGGTAACTGGGTCGCTATCACCTCAACGGTAAATACGAGCTTCGGTAGCAAGGTTGTGATTCCGGGAACTGGCGTGGTGATGAACAATCAAATGGATGATTTTTCAGCCCAAGTGGGTACCGCAAATGCATTTGGTTTGGTCGGCTCAGAAGCAAATTCTGTGCAGCCGCGAAAGCGCCCGTTGTCCAGCATGAGCCCCACGCTGGTCTTTAAAAATGGCCAGCCAGTGATGACCCTAGGTGCCGCCGGTGGCCCTACAATTATTTCGCAAGTGGTACAAGCCTTGTTGTACACGCTAAAAGACGGCATGACCGCCGAGCAGGCTATGATGCAGCCACGCATCCATCAGCAGTGGAACCCTAATGTTTTATTTGTAGAAGCCGCAATGCCAGAAGCCATTCAACAATCGCTAAAAGACAAGGGCCACGAATTAAAAATATGGCCCAGCATGGGTGCATCGCAAGCCATTGAATTGCGCGATGGAAAACTAGTGCCGACAGCAGAGCCGCGCGTGATTTTGCAAAATACCAAGTGAAATTACTGGGAGGAAGAGTGGGTTTATTGTCAATCAACAGAAAGGGTGTTGCACCAAGGCAAAACCCTTTCAGTCCTCTAGGCACTAGCGCGCATATTTTTTAATTTTTGAGTTGATTGCCGGGTCATTAACAATTGACGATAAAATCGGTTGTGAATTTTGGCGATCGTAGTCGCGCAAAATTCGGCAGAACCATGAGTAGGCATCTATCGCAATGGCGCCGCTATTGTTGACGACTGTTCTATCTTTTTCCAAGCGCTCGGCCATTTTTTTATAGATGATGGGCTCAGCGCCGTTGCGGCGATTAATTTCTTCTGATCCATACCGACGCATGAGAGGGTCGTCACTGGCGATCAAATTCATCAGTCGATAAGTCATCAGGTTTTGCCCTGGCTCGTAGAAATCTGTTCTTTGCATCAGAGCGTTTCGTTGGCCAAACCAATAGAGTTTTGGCAGTAAACGTACCGCGCGTTCGCGAATACCGCGCGAGGTGCTTTCATCCATTTTTTGAATGAAATCTCCCGCTTTTGGGTCAATGGAGGCTAGGGCGCGCATTAGCGCATTGATCTCTTTAGCGACGGTATCATTCTTCGGATTACTGAGGAAATCCTGATGCTTCTCGTTAATTCTATTCTCAACGGCAGCATAGAGATCTTTATCGCTCAAGCCTGAGCCCGAGATTAAATCGGCCGTATTAATGAGGCCTTCGGCATTCTGCGTTGATATGTCTTTTATAAATCCTTCTTTTTCCACACGTAAGCGCTCAGATAAATCGCTTTGCATTGTCGAGCTCGCGGCCTGAACAAAAGATCCGAAGGACAGCATTGTGCTAAGAGCAATAATAGATAAAAACACCTTTTTCATTTTCTTCTCCTAATGAATATCAATAAAATAAAAGTAGCCGAAGCCACTTCCCGTTACTACACCAAATACACCCGAGCAAACACTGCTTTTAAATAATCCGTTTCCGGAATGGCAGGGTGTACAGGGTGATCGGGTCCTTGCCCGCCTTGCCCAATAATTTGAACATGACGATCTAGGTGGCGGCCGGCGGCGCGCACAATTTCTACCAAGGCGTCTTTGCTTAAATGCATTGAGCAAGAGGCGGAAACCAATAAGCCATCACGGCCTAATAAGCGCATGGCGAGTTCATTAATATGGCGATAGGCTGCTTCCCCCGCGCGTTGATCTTTTCGTTTTTTTATAAAAGCTGGCGGGTCTAACACTATGACGTCAAAGCGAATGTCGTCGGCGACTAATTGTTTGAGTACATCAATGGCTTTGCCGTGAATTGTTTTTACATTGTGGCTAAAGCCGTTGAGTGCGGCGTTTTTTGTAACACCGGCGAGCGCTTGTTCGGAAGAGTCCACGCAAGTGACTTCCAGTGCGCCAGCTTTTGCGGCTTGTACGCCCCAGCCACCAATGTAAGAGAATACATCCAATACTCGCTTGCCTTTTACATAGTGTTGTAACTGCGCGCGGTTTACACGGTGATCGTAAAACCACCCGGTTTTTTGGCCGGCGCGAAGGGGAGCCATAAAGCGCGTGCCGTTTTCGATGAGCTCAACGTATTCCGGAACTTCGCCATAAACAATTTCGCTGT
>JAYWHF010000517.1:0-2641 GCA_043777855.1 Gammaproteobacteria bacterium
TGGGTAAATTTAAAGGCGGATGAGCAGCAGGTAAGTATCAGCCTTACCAAGCGAGAAACCAACCCCAATACCTTGCCGCTTCCGGAAATGGTGCTGATCAACGCGGGGGAGTTTCTAATGGGCAACCCGGGCGCCATGCGAAAAAACTCCGTCAAAAAAGTTTCTTTAACGCATAACTTTTATATCGGACGCTATGAGGTTACGTTTAACGAATACGACTATTTTGCGGTCGCCACCAATCGCGCCTTACCCGAAGACAATGGTTGGGGGCGAGGTAATCAACCGGTCGTTAATGTCAGCTGGGACGATGCCATTTCTTACACTAATTGGCTTAGTAAAACCGCGGGGCAGCGCTATCGTTTAGCCACGGCGGCGGAATGGGAATATGCCGCGCGTGGCGACACCACTAGCAATTATTGGTGGGGAAACAATGAAAACGATGCCGTCAATCGCGCTAACTGCCGCTTTGGTTGCAAGCCATTATTTTCAGGGTTGTTTAAGAATCAAACACAGCCTGTGGGCAGTTATCCTCCCAATGATTTCGGCCTCTATGACACTGCAGGCAATGTTGCCGAATGGGTTGACGATTGCGGTGAGACCACGCAAGCTGACGTGGATCCTGTGTGTAAGCATCGCCTCACGCGGGGTGGTTCTTATGCCGATAGAGTGGCGGATATTAGTGCATTTTCCGCGGCAGAAATCCGCCCCGACTATACCCACGAGAGCGTAGGTTTTCGTGTTGTGCGAATTGAAGAAAAGCCGCCATTTAAAAATATATTTAAAAAGATTTTTTCTCGGCGTTAGTGTGGTATCTATACCGCTGAAAGTTCGCTCAGGCTTTCGCCTGATCAAGTTAGCGTTTCCTTAAAAAAAAGAATGGGTAAGTACTCCACCAAACTTCACCAAACTCCACCAAACTTCACAATACTTCACAATACTTCACAATACTTCACTAAGCTCGAGGACAAAAATAGTCTGAGAAAACAATTTTTTCCAATTGACGTAAAACACAATATCCACCAACACGCCACCTGCTACATCATTCGAATATCTAATCACCTGGAGATAGTTTTATGAAATATATTTTGTTAAGCACGCTCTTAGCTTGGTGTCTCGCTGTAACCGCTCATGCTGATGACAACTTAAAAAAAGCCATTGCAAGCCCTGATCGCAGCGCTGAAAACATTGTTCGCGATTCCGCGCGTCACCCTTACGAAACACTTCAGTTTTTTGGCATTAAGCCAACTATGACGGTAGTGGAGCTTGCACCTGGGGGTGGTTGGTACACCGAATTTTAGCGCCATACTTAGCCAAAAAAGGCAAATTGATTGCCGCTGGCGGTGACCCACAATCCACCAGTGAGTACCAGCGCAAAAGCGCAGCGAAATACCGCGCAAAACTTGCTGCAAACTCAACCTTGTACGGCAAAGTGAAGGTCGGTGTTTTTGAACCGGGCAACAAATATGATTTTGCGAGTGCCGAGAGTGTGGATTTGGTTCTTACGTTTCGCAACATTCATAATTGGATGGGCACAGACGATGGGCAAATAGTTGCAGCCTTCAAAAGCGTGTACGAGGCACTCAAACCCAATGGTGTTTTTGGGGTAGTGGAGCATCGCTTGCCCGAGGCTCGCCCAGCGGATCCCGACAGCGGCTATGTCCACGAAAGCTACGTGATTGCAATGGCGGAGAAGGCCGGTTTTACCCTCATGGCAAAATCAGAAATCAATGCGAATCCTAAAGATACTGCAGATCATAAGCAGGGTGTTTGGGCGCTTCCACCGTCGTTTGCAAATAAAGATGAGGACCGGGAAAAATACGCTGCCATTGGCGAGAGTGATCGTATGACCTTAAGGTTTGTTAAGCCTGCTGCAAAAAAGTAGCCTTAACAAGCAAAGTGTTCTAGGCGCTCGTTCATTGTTATTGGTGCGGCGTTATTGACGCGTTAAAAATCAGCAAGGTAAATTTATGATGATTCCAAAAATTGCACTGCTTGTTTTTATTCTCACGACGACGGCATTCGCCGATGACATTGCGCCCTTCAAATCCGCAAATGCCTACACGCAAGCAGATGCCTATGCGCAGAAGAGAAGTGCCTACGCGCAAAAAAGTGCCGATGGCGCAGTCGCTATAGCAACTGTTAATCCCTATGCCAGCAGCATCGCGATGGATATAGTTGCAAAAGGCGGCAATGCGATAGACGCTGCTATAGCAGCAACTTTCGCGCTGGGTGTAGTCGACGCTCAAAACTCTGGAATTGGTGGAGGGTGTCTAATTCTGGTTCGTCTTGCCAATGGAAAAATTTACGCCATTGATGGCCGCGAAATGGCCCCAGCCGCCGCCAATCGCGATATGTTTTTAGCAAATGGCAAAGCGGATTCAGAGTTGAGCCGCACCGGCGCGTTGTCGATAGGTATTCCTGGGTCTGTCATGGCGCTGCATAAATTGCATAGGCTTGGCGGCGCATTGAAATTCCGCGACGACGTATTGCCCGCCGCTGCCTTGGCGGAGAAAGGTTTTTTAATCTCAAACAGCATGGCGGAGCGTCTTTTTGCCTCCAGCGCTAAACTGTCGGGGTTTCCCGCTAGCGCGGCAATTTTTCTCGATGAAAACCAAAAGCCCTTGGCGGCGAACACCCTCTT
>JAYWHF010000518.1:0-2631 GCA_043777855.1 Gammaproteobacteria bacterium
CCTCAGTCAGGGGTTACCTGCAATTGGTACCCATGGGCGCGGCACGCGCCAGCCTGGCTGCTGACTACGTCCACTTGGATGGAAAGGGCCTTTTTTTAAATGCTGTCGAGTCGTTTGCTGCGTTAATTTAGCAGTGTCAGCACATTCAAGACCTGGCAAATGCAAGTACGCTGCGTTAGCAGGAAGTTGACTTTTGCGGAGCGTCATTACTTTTGCTTTTTAGCGCAGTTGGCTTACGTCTCTTTCAGTATTTGTGTCTGGCTTGCCTTGGTGATCCTTTGCCCTTACTCCGTCACGTCCAAAAGAAAGCCAGCGCTGGCGAATCAGCTCATTTTTTGGTCAGACCTCGTACTGCCACTCTGCAAGAGCGTCCGTTACTTTTTGTTGCATAGGAACACTTCGCAATGCGGTTTTATTCATCAAATCATCAAATCACCAAATCGCTTCAACTCCAGCCCATTCTTGGGAATCTTGCTGGGCGCTAAAGCTGAAATAACGCTTATGGCCAGCCGTAGACTCTGCTCGTTGGTTAAATAAGGAGCGAGCAATCCAATCGGTTGGGGTTGAGCGAATTTGTCCTGTGAGGCTTTTGTTGTCTTCATGGCGCGGAATTTAACGTCCAGTCGGCAGCCTGATCACAAAAGTCCAACGGAAAGACTCGGCCACTCGCAAACGCTTGGACACAACGCAAGGTAGCTGACGATCTAAGTCTGTCTTGATTTGATTTGATCTCCTCCAAGTCTAGCCAGTGAATCGCCTTGGTAGAGGGATCTCGCGGAACTTGCGACGGTTCGGCGTCAACAGAGCTAGCAAATCCCATCCTGACGTTACAAACCCGCTTGCCCGATGAGCTCATAAATTCAGTCGTGAAACTGCCAAGAAAATACTCCGGCTTGAAGATCACACTTGCTTCTTCAGCGGCCTCTCGAATACTGGTTTCAATCAAGGTTTCACCCATCTCCCAAGTGCCGCCGGGTACGTCCAGTACCAGGCGATGGTTAACCAACTCCTCGACCAGTAAAAAGCGGTTGTCGATGCTGCGGCGGATGACGGCGCTTGCTGACAGGCGTATAGGTGCACGGATCATATGCCAGCCCTTTCTGACTCCGTCACAGTTTCAGGCCAAAAATGCGGGCGCATGGTGTCAAGTGCATTAATCACCAGAAAGCGGGTCGGCAGGGACAGTGTGGTGTCTGCTTCAATACGGTCATAGATGGTTTTGAAGTCTGGCTCCTCACCTGATTCAGACCCATGGTATTTGCAGAATTGAATTTTGTCCTGAATACCACCCCTGTTAAGCGTCCAGCGGCTGCCCATCACGAATGCCAAGGCGTCATCGAGCAGCCTGGCAAATGTGTTGAACCGGGCGCTTTTTTCCACCACTGAAGATACCTGCATATCTGCGAACAAATCATCCTGAGGCTTCGTTGCAGGGTCGTCATCGGTGGATTGAAAGCTCTCTTGCGGCAAGTCATAGACGCCTGCAAGTTCAGGAACTATCGATGCAATAGGGGTACTGTTGGCAAAGCGAGAGGTTTGTAGCAGTTCGCTTGCCGCACAATGCTTGCGCAAATCAACAGTTGGCCTTTGAACTTTACATACAAAGGCTGGCAAGATCTGCCCATGCGCCGACAGACTGAGAGCGGCGTGAAATACCGGTAGGCGCGTGAGCTGTTGCGCCGCAAACTCTGGGGCGGTGTAAGGCTCTAGAAATGATGCGTCGGCGGGCGACAGCCTGAAAAAAACTTTGGTCGCAGTGTTAGCCAATAGTGACTGTGCAATCTCGGTATCACCATTTCGACTGCGCAACTGGCTGATCGACTGGTTCGCGGTTGTCAGCGACAAGCCAAACTTTCTCGCTTCGGCCCACAAGCGCATGGTTGATGCCGACACCATACTTGCAGCTTCGTCGACGACAAGATGAAACGGTTTAACTGCCATTGACCGCAGCGTTTTGCGCCTCATTGCAGCAAAAAAGATTCGGTTCAGCATCAGGTTGCCAAAAATTCTTACCTCCAAACTACCCAAAGTAGCTGCACTCAAGTTAAACAGCACGATCTTGCCCTGCGCAACACACTGGTCAATGTCGATGCGGCTCTTTGGCGCATTGAGCATTCGGCGCATCAATGGCGAGTCGCAAAATGGACTTAGCCGTGACTGGATGTAGGGCAACCAATTGGCGAAGCCGCTTTCCCCGTTCGTCGCTGTGAAGTCGCGCCAATAGTTATGCAGCTTGGCATCATTGCATTTCGACAGCAAATAATCACGGAAGTCTTTGTCTTCAAAAAGTCGTGACGCGTCTAAAAAGCTTGATGCCCTGCCAGGTATGTATGCCGACAGCATCAGGGCATTTTTTACATGCGCCCGCGTGGTTGGGCCTGACGTGCCTTTGCCTTCAAACAGCACCTCAATCAGGTCAACGATTTCGTTGGCGATAAAGTTTGCATATTGACGGTCTTGCGCCATGCCAGCAAGCGGATTGATTGAACTCACAAAGCCCGGGTCAGTCACGTCAACCAGCACCACGTCCTTTAGGCGACTACGCGGTATGAGTTGCAGCACATCGCTGTAAAGTGTGCCGTGCGGGTCAATCAATGCAAGACCAGGCTGCGCGGGGTCTGTCAAGTCTTG
>JAYWHF010000519.1:0-7296 GCA_043777855.1 Gammaproteobacteria bacterium
CGCCACTTTTCTGTTTAACCTATTTAATCTATACACTGAGAATCGGTGGGGTTAAACTCGTCAGCTGCTACCTAAAACACGCTGTTTTTGAACCGTGCCAAGATTCATTCATTTTTGACATAAGTTCGATTTGTTTTGCAAAAGCAATACGTCTGGAATCTTGGTTTGGTATTCTATTGTTAAGCTCATATGAAAAAGCCATGCTTGATGTTATGTGTTTAAATATTTTATATAGCAAGTCATCAAAACTTTTTGTTATGAATCTATCAAGTTCTTCCCCTCGCTCAGTTGAAATATAATGATATTCATCACCATGAAAATCCAAATGATAGCTACCATCACTGCGTTCTTTGTCAAACACATACAATTTATTCAGGGGTGCATCAATTAATTGTCCTAGCTCCGTTACTTTTTTTCTAACATCATCAATTGAAATCATTTTTTACTCTATGATGCTTCATCAAGAAAACTTTCTGATACAAAATAACGACCATGTTCAATTACAAACTCCTCAGAATTTTTAGTTACGCAATTAGTTATATATAAATTAAAACTACTCCATGCATCATCCACTTCATTAGGGAGAAGCTTTTCATATTCTTCATATGTGTGGCCAATTGACAAATCGAAATCATTTATAGCTCCTTGCTCACATTTTAATATCAACGACTCTCTGGATGCGTTATCTTTTTTGACGTTAATATTTTCATCAATGAATTTCATACATGCATCTTTAAAATTTCTTGCTTTTTTTCTCAAAACAGATTTATCAAGATGCTTGTATGTAAATGTAACAGGATCAATTTCCACCAATTTTATATTCATATTTTATTTATCTCATAGATTTACTCATCTTCAAAATATTCAAGAATATAAGTTTTACCATTTTCTTCTTTGATGAATTTTTCGCGGTGGTAAAATAAAGTATCTCTATCAAGAATTCCGTAGACAGCGGGGCGACTTTCTAGTGCATCGCAAAAACGATTTAATATTGAATGAAATGCTTCTGGCAGCATCCTTTCTTTCATCTCGCCCGTATAAGGCAGTCGCTCCATAACGGGTGAATTAATTTCTCCTTTCAAAGCAGCTTCTAGATAAGGCTTATAATGAGAGCAAACCCCGCTAACGCCACACCCTTCCACGTATTCTTCACAGGCTTTTTGAAAAGCGATTGCTCGTTTTAATAAGCGTCTTTTGTTTAGCTCTAGTACGTGACCATCTTTGTACTCAACCCAGCGCCTCATTTTTTACCTCCAAATTCAAAAACTTTAACAGGGTTGGCGCTCCACATGTATGCTCACTCCTCATCTTCAAAATATTCAAGGATGTAAGTTTTACCATTCTCCTCTTTAATGAATTTTTCGCGGTGATGATATAATGTGTCTGAATCTAGTTGATTATAAACAGCAGGTTTACTTTGTAAGGCCCACGAAAATGCCATTAACGCATTCTCAAAATTTTCTGGCAGCATTCTATCCCTCATCGCATCCGTATATGGTAATTTAAATTGTGGTGAATCAATCTCTCCCTTTAGAGCTTTGTCGAGATAGGGCTGATAATACTCAGCAATAGCTGAAACCCCGTAAGCGTTTTTATATTCTTCACAAGCGGCAGCAAAAATTTTTGCTCTTTTTAAAAGACGTTTTTTATCAATATCTACTACATATCCTTCTTTATATTCTACCCAGCTTCTCATTTTTCACCTCCAAATTCAAAAGTTTTCTCTGGCTCAGTAAATTGACTTCTGTTAGGAACCAATGTTTGCGTCGCATTGGCTTCTTGTTTGTAAGCACCTTGTTGGGTATCCGCAATTTTATTTTCAAAAACTTTAGCGGGTGCCTTAGGCGTAATTTTATAAACATCATAAACAACGGCATTACTTGAAAGTGGTAACCCGCTATTTTTTGCAAACATTTCAGGACTCTCCATCAAAGTATCGAGTTCACTTCGTGTCATCCAAAAAACAGTGTAGTCCGTTACTTGAGTGCCTTTAGGGACAACTTTATATAGTGGCTCATTGATAATTTTTACAATTGGAATATCAGTGCCGGAAGCAATAGCAACTTTAGTAAACTCAACTGCTCTTTCACGAGTCGCACCCATTTTCATATATTCATCAATCATTGCCTGTCCTTCGGGAATGGTTTCAGGCTCAGCAATCCATTTTCCTTTTGTTTCAAAATCAGGATGTTTAAGTTTTACCTCCGGCTGCCCGATCATTTCTGCTTCAGCTTTTGCTACAACAGTAACATTTGGAGTTGTTGTTTTGCTTGCTATTGCTGCTTCATCAGCAACTTTGGCTGCATTACTAACAGCACTAACCGTTGATTTACCCACTGAATAAATATCACGCGCGATTAGCAGGTCAATCCCAATCTCTGTATAGGCGGTGAGCTTATTGTGCGCTTGAGGTATGTCCTGCGGACAACCTTCACAATTATTCAGTAAGTCCGCAAGTTCAACCCTTCCTTTTACATTACCTTTATTCCATGCCGCCGTACCAATTGCTTCACCGGCGGTTTGTGCATAGTCGCTTGGTATTAACCCTGCCTTAGCTGCTTCCTTATTGATGGAGTAAGTGAAAGATAATGCGTAGAACTCTCGCAAATCTACAACACCTTGGGTTGGGCTGCTGAGCTTGTCAGAAAATTCTTGGTTAAGCTGCGGGTTTTTCGTTAGTAAATCGCGGAAGTTGTCTCCTAAAAATTGCAGGGCAATTTCGCGAGTAACGGCAGGGCTGTCGTTGGGTGATGGCACAAGTAAGCCACCGCCTAAATCATTCAGTACGGGTGAGCCATGAGTCTCTTGTACAAAACTGGTTGCCATTTGGCTACAGTCATTCACCGTTTTGCATTGCCCCGCTTTTGCCAGCGCGGACATGAGGCTACCTGTAGTTGAGCTTTCCTCTTGCCCCATAAGCATCTGGGTTTTAATAGTTTTGGGGTCTACAGTAATACCTTGAATCCGTAAGTTTTTAGCCACGGCATCTGCACGGCTTGTTTGCAATGAGCGGTTATCCACCTCTGCATTGCCTACCACATTGGCATGGGTTGTACCGACGGAAACCGCATTGCTGTTTTTCAGGCTTGCATTGAAAGTGCTGCCGCCTGTGCTGTCCAAGTCTCCACCGGCAGCTTGATTTATTCGGTCTGAGAGTTGTGCTCCAAATGCATTTGCTTGGGCCTCCTGCGTATTATCGTTTTTACCGCCGGTGCGTAAAGTAAAGTTTTCAATGGTTTCATGACCAAGGGTATTGATTTGGTCGGTTTTGCTGGCGCCATCACCTGCATCGATAAAAATACCTGCGTATTCAGCATTATTTTTATCCAACACTGTGCCGCCTTTAACGTCTTTAAAGAGGCTATCACCCAGTGAACCGCTGGTGGTTTTACTGCCATCGTACAACTGAATATCGCTTAGTTCTGCTGGAGTAAAACCAAATTTGCCTTGGGCGAGTTGGCCTAAATCTTTAACAGCCTGAGCGTAGGTGTCGCCATCCGGGCTTTTTAAGCCCTCCACAATGTGCGCATTATCGGGATTGCGTAGCAAGTCGTTTTTGAGTTGGGTACCTTTGGTATTGTTGCCCAAGGTAGTAAAAAAGTCAGTGACTCCTAAATCTTGCTCACCATGAACGGTGCTAACCGCACGACCAATGTCCTGCCCAAACTCTCCGGTATCGACAAAGTCATTTTTGATTTGCTTTCTACCATCCGTTGTTAGCATCCGATGATCCAAGGTGACATCCACCGTCTGGCTTTGCTTGCTGTTCCAAAGCTCTTTGGTGGTGTTTTCGGTATCGCGGTTGAGGGCGATTAATGAGGGAGCGGTTTTGCCTGCGTCCGTCAGTACGCCATTTTCTTCAAGTTGGGTGCCACCCACAGAGATATTGCCGTGACCGAGTGTTGCAAGGGTTTTGCTGGCCGCATTGGTTTGACTGTTGTCGTACGTCAGGTTGCTGGTTTGAGCGTGGAGTTCTTTACCATTGGTACCTTTGGCAACGCTTGGTTTTGTGGGGTCTGGTTTTGAATCGCCTACGGCAAAGTTTGCACTTACGCCAGCGCTGGTTTGGCTACCAACGCTGGTATCCCGCAAATCCGTAAAGTGCAGGCTTTGGGTATCGAGGTTGAGCTTGCCGGTATCGGCTCCGTTGTTATCAACGGTGGCGATTAATGCGCTGGTAATTTGTGTATTACCCTTCACGGTAATGTCCGCTGTGCCGCCAGAGGTAAGGCTGGTGAGTACCGTTGTTTTGGTCACGCTCATGCCGTTGCTGCCGCTAACACCCGCATTAACGCTGTTGGCTTTGCCATCGCCACCGAGTCCCACACCGCCACTCACGCCCATGCTGGTGTTTTTACTGCGGCTACGGTTTTGTTGCGATTCCACATTCAGGTCACCGCCCACATCCACCACCAGCGCAGAATCCGCATGCACATTCGCGCCGCGAATATTGGTATCGCCGGTGGTTTCAAGGTTAATACTATCCGCACCGAGGGTGCTGTTGTTGACAGTGGTGCTGGTATCGCTGCTTTTGCTGCGATCAAAACTGCCGCTGATATTGGCCCCGCCACTTGCGCCATACACCGTAATTTGTGCGGTGATGTGGCCATGCTCGGTTTCGTTTTTATGCTCGCTGGTGTCTTTGCTGTTGGTGATATTCAGCTCACCGGTTTGAATCGTGATGTTATCGGTAGCGGCTAAGTGGCTGCCCTGGATATTGGTTTCAGTACCAGCTTTATTGAGCGTTCCGTCATCATTCGCCGTCCCCGTTTGAATCAGGATATTGTTGCCCGATAAATTCGATGCAACTGCCGTGGTGGTGTTATCCGTGGCTTTGCTTTTGGTCGCATCTATATCCAGCTGCACACCGGCGTTAAAACCATAAGTACCGGTACTGGCCACCGCCGTGGCGATTTGTTGCACTAAACCGACAATGCTGCTGGCGAGGTTAACCGCCGCAAGCGCAACACCCGCCTGGTACCATTCCTTATCGCCTTTCGCATCTTTGAGAATATCGCGCAGCTCCAATACATCGTCGTACTGAACGCCGGGGACTTTATTGTCGTAATCGCTTTGCAGTTGGGTAAGCTGGGTTTTTAATTGATCAAGATTGCGCTCGTAAGCCTTGTAATCTTTTTTAGCTTTTTCTAATTGCTCTTTCGCTTTATCGACCGCAATGGCTGCCTTTACCACTTCCACGGCTTGGTGTTGTACCACCACACTTAACTCGGCAGAGCCGTGGGTTTCTTTGGTTTCGGATTCGTAAGTATCGGTGGCTTCCGTGACATTCACACCGGTAGCCGCTGCCAAGCCGAGCGTACCGCTGGCATTGTTGTCCGTGTCAGCAGCAAGGTTGGAACCTTTTACATTCACATTGCCTGCGCTTGCAATCAATGTCACATCTTCTTTGCTGTCGATGTTGGATGCTTGCATGGCAGTAGCCGTGCTTTTGCTATCCACCGAATCAAATTTTGCATCGGCGACTTTCACAGTCGCACGGCCTTCCTTGTTTTTCACCATCTGATCGGGGCGGGTGGCGGCTTTGGCGAGATCGCCGACACCGACGCTCATACTTTTGTCGTGGTTGTAGGCCTGTGTGGTATTACGGGCGGCGAGTACATCCAGATCACCGGCATCGGTAACGAGGTTCACTCCGGCATCGCCGGTAATGTTGGAACCAATAATTTGCCCCGTACCTGAGTGAGTTGCGACTTTGCCGCCTGCGCTAATGTTGGACGCCTGTGCCGAGGTCACGCCTTCGCCATCTTTGTGTTCGGTTTTACTGTAAAGACTGCCGCCGGTAAACAGGCCGGATTTTTTACTCCATGCCTCGCTGTTGCTAATCGCTTCACCAGCGGTGATCAGCAAATTATCCACGGCTTGCATATCCACATTACCTTTGGCCACCACATTGGTAGCGGCAAGCGTAATGTTGTTGCCTGACAATACATGCGCATTGCCACCGGCGCTAATACTCGCGTTTTGCAGGTGGGTATCGCTTTCGACGGTGCCTTTATCTTTTTTGCTAAGACCCAGTACGCCGGTTTTTTTGGTGTCGTGATAATCCAGTGTTTCGTAATGGGTGCCGGTGATGTTCACGTCTTCATCGGCAGCAATGGCCACATCATTTTTAGCCGTTAAAGTCACACCGGCTAAATTCACGGTGCCGCTGACGTCAGAAACGATTTCGTTTTCGGTATTCTTATGAGCATTAATCAGTAAATCGCCACCGCTGTTAATGGTGCCGCCGACCACGGTTTCTTTTAGGGTTTCTGTCGTGGTAGTGGTACTGCGACCAAAGGATTTCTTTTCTGTATCTTTGCTGTAATGGTAATCCGAATCCACGACCGCGCTGATATTGGTATCGCGCAACGCGCTGATGGCTGTATCGCCTGCGGAGGTGATGGCGATGCCAGTCAGGTTGGCATCGTTACCCGCCTTAATGCTGACGGCACTTCCACTGGTGATAGCCACCAGGCTATGGGTGATGGTGGTATCCACACCCTTATGCCCACTAACGGTTGTGTCGCTATGCTGCTCGTTAGCCAGAGCCGTCAAGTTAAGATCGTGTGCAGCATCAAGGCTGACATTGCCGTCGGCATTGAATCGGCTCGCCTTAATCCCCAGATCATTACCGGCGTGCAGTTCCAGATCGCCACTGGTGTCGATAAGGGTACCGACCTCGGTGTGGTGGCTATCGGTATGGGTGTTTTCACCCAGAGTTTGGCTTGCGCTTTCGGTAAGGCTGTTGATAGTGAGATTATTGCCTGCACTGAGGCGAGTGCTGCCACCTGTGATGGTGTTTGAACCAGCACCTGTAGGCGCACGATTGATGACTTCGGCAGCGCTGATTGTCATATCGCGCCCTGCATTGGTGAGTAACGTGCCGTTGCTGCCGGTAACATAAAGCCCTGCCACGCGGTCAATGGTGGTTCGGGTGCCCTGAACACTGGTGCCTATGCTGGTGGTGCTTGCAATCGTCATATCGCGGCCTGCATTAAGGCTCATATTGCTGACGGCGTCTATTTTACCGCCCAGATTCATCAGGTCTTTGCGCGCATTGAGGGCGACGGTATCAGCACTTAATCGTCCACCTAAATTCTGGATATTGTCGGCGTTCAACTTGAGTACGGTACGGCCTGCCAAAGTGCCGCTATTATTAAGATTACCCGTGAGATTCAGATCGACACTATTACCGGATATCAAGGTGCCTGCACCGTTAATATCCGGTAATAGTGTCGATCTGAATCTCACGGGTAATCTTAATAATAGCGGCACTTTGGCAGGCCGTACCGT
>JAYWHF010000520.1:0-2625 GCA_043777855.1 Gammaproteobacteria bacterium
AGTTTCTCTGCTGAAACAATTTATAAGTTTTTTGTATAACAGGCCCTCATCAAAACTAAAATAGTGTGAATCAATTGCTCCATCTATTCTTGTTGTAAACCTATAATCATCGTATAAATTTTAAATAGATCTTTCTCAAAGTTGCTTTTTCTTCAGGATGCAAACCAAGAATTAGAATTAATAGCAGTAGTAGCGCTGGGAATCCAATAACTCCAAAGTAGCCGAAGAATGACTTACTCAGATAGCCAAACGTAGTAGCAAAAACGAGTGCAAGCATAATTTTAGAGTAATGAAGGCTAAAGGGGTGGCAACGAGTCAACTTATAAACATAGTAAGTCCGAATCACATTGGTTACTGCAATAGCCGTTACCACTCCGACTGCTGCACCCAAAGTACTGCGATAATATGCGCCAACACCTACAAATAGTGCTGTCGATAAAATGAATATAACACTAGTCAATAATACAATTTTCGTTTTGCCTAATAACACCAAAATAGAATTAGCAGCACCTAATGAAAGCAAGATAAGCTGTCCAACGCAAAGCACTGCCAGTATGGTTGCCGCACCTTGATACTCAGGACCGAAAGGACGCATAACTACTTCTGGATAGATAAAGAAAACAGTAACAAGAGGCGAAGCAATCAACGTAGTCCAACGCAATGCTCTCTGGTAGTCCTCTTTAAGCGCCACAAAGTTTTTATTGCCAATATGACTTGAGAAAATTGGTGCATACACAGTCTCTATGCCTTGCAATACAATTAAAAGAATCCCCGCAGTTTGCAATGCAGCGCTATAGTGGCCAAGATTGGAAGCCGCGATCAAAGCACCCAAAATTAGTATATCCAGGCGACCCGACAGAACACTTACAGTCCCACTTACAAACATTGGAACAATAAATTTAAATAGAATTTTAAATTTATTGATAAAAAAAGAAAATTTTATTCCACCCAAACGATCCCAGTAAACAGCAAAAGCGGCGACGTTGGTAACAACAAGAGCAATAAAAAAAGCGATGGCTGGCGCTGCACTTTCGTGAAAAAACAAAAATAGTAAAAAAAAAGCGCAAATCTTTGTTACTGGCTCTACAACGTAACGAAAAGCCATTCTAGGGCCAACTATGTGTTCAGCTTGCAAAACAGCAACATTAACAGTTAAAAGAATAAATGGTATAATAGACGGTACAAACAGATAGGCCAATGCAGCTCGTTTGTCTTCGATAGAAAAATAAATTGTGAAAATAAATCCTAACGAAAAAATTATCCCTGATATTATCGCTAGAGTTTGAATAGCTACTCTTATTTCTTTAGGTTTAGCTGTTTGCGGTATAAACTTCAATGCGGCCATATCCAAAGACGATATTCCTATCATTGCAAAAATGTTGAACAGATATAGTGCATAACTAAAATCGCCAAACTTAGCCGGACCCAAAAGCCGTGCAACCGAAATGTTAAATATATAGTTAATTCCTAAACCAAAGATTAACAACAAGTAAGCTACTACAATTTTCATTTATTGCCCAAGGCTTTGATTCCAACTTTTAAAATGCTAAATTTATTTTCATTAGCAAGATCATACTGAATACTCGCTCAAACCTTAACCTACCTTGATATTGCTATAATGACCTAAGCACGCAATCTACGCTTTTACTATTCCTATTTAAAGCACCTATTTTTCTGGTTTTCACCACATCCAAAATAATATCGCCACCAATGAGTTCACAATCAAGCGCATAACCATAGACTAAGGCGTTATCACACAGCATATTGATTAACCGCGTAATCCCACCTGAATATTTGTAGATTTTTTCAACCGAAAGTTGAATGCTGTTGCTATACGCTTGGGTAGAACGCTTAGGGACTCGTGCGTGGTGTCGATAAGACCAACCACTATCTCTCGCTGGTAGGGTAGCAACGTACCTTTTCCACTGCCTATTTCGCCAGTAATAACGGTTAAACCGGTTTGTTCATAAACACCATATTCCAGCAAACTGTAAGCCAATTTATGCTTTTCGGAAAAGTGCATAAACGCAGCGTTTGGCATAAGACTAAATGGCTTCTTACTTAAACCGTAATATTTTAGATGCATAGTTTGCTGAGCTCATTCGTTTTTTAACGTACCGTCTTACCGAGTTAACGATATTTGTTAATAACAGTTCCGAGAATGTGAGTGCCTTCCAGTAGTTTTAAGGCTTGTTTTAACTCACTATCACTGGCGCCGCCATCTTCCAAAACTAGCAACACGGCGTCCGCGTGAGGCGCAAATACCAGTGCATCGTCGCTCACTAATAGCGCTGGCAAATCATAAATAATTAAACGATCGGCATAGCGCCCCTTGAGCTCGGCTTGCATTGTTTGCATTTGCGGAGACGAGAGTATTTCCGAGGTTTGGTGGCCCTGTGGCGTACCCGGCGCGATCACAAGACGGTTGTAGCCCGGATTGATAAGAATATCTTCCAACGGAATTTCGCGAAGAACGCAATCAACTATGCCATGCTCAACCGAATCAACGCCTAAGGTTTTAGCGACGCCGGGATTTCTTAAGTCAAGATCAACCAACAAAACAGTTTGATTAACTTCTTGGGACAAGCTGATGGCTAAATTAAGCGCCGTTAAGGTTTTTCCATT
>JAYWHF010000521.1:0-2624 GCA_043777855.1 Gammaproteobacteria bacterium
AGTGACCCTACCCAATACAAGAGCCTTCCCCGCAGGAGACAACATCCCCGTGGTGCAATGGGATCACGATCTGGCGCAGTATGTGCCGATGGGCAGAGCGACAGTCTCCGAAGACGGGGCCGTGTTGATTACCGACAGCGGCAGCGGCCTCACAAAGGCGGGCTGGGGCGGGGCTTGTGTTTATGATCCGGATAAGTGTGGGAAGGATAAGCCAAAGTGTGACCGCAAAGAATGCTTAGAGGAAGATAACTCTGGAGATTGCCCAACTTGTAAATTTACACAAGATAAGAATAGAACTGAATTACGGTCTATTGGTGGCTCAGGCGGGATTGATCTCAGTAATGTGCTGGGCCCGAAGTTTAAGCGTGTTATTTTCTCTGCTGCAGATACTTTTCTTTATAAACTTATTCCAGGAGGAGAGGCGGCATTGGCAGCAGTTGATGCATTATTAAGTTTTAAACTCTCCTTCAAAGGCCAGGGAAAGGAAACAGAGGAATGTTGCTTCGTTAAAAAATCTAAAGTTAAGAGTCTAGAAGTCGGAGGTTCACTTGAGCTTGAATGGGATCTCGAAGAGGCGGTACTTGGTAAGAAAATTCCGCTCTCCGGATTTTCAGAGCAAATTATCGGTGCCATATTCTCAGCTAAGTTATCAGGCAGTGGTTCTGCTAAATTTAAGGAAGAGGGTTGTCCTGATGATCCAGCCAATGGTCTTACAGGGTCGGGGTCGGTTGAATTGGGAGTTGCTGGTAGCGTTTTTATAGGTTCCAAAATAATTGATAAGACTGGTAAGTTGCGAGAAAAAGGCGATGATTTGCTCGTGATAGGAGGCGAAGGCTCCATAACAGGGACTGGGAAAATTGACATTACGAGTCAGTTTTGTGCTAGAGCTAGCGTAGACCTTAAGGCATCCATTCCATTTCAAATCGGTTTTTTTAAACTTGATGTCATGCCCCTAGAAGTACCGCTATTGCGTGTAGGCGAAAACGGCGGTGCTTGTGTCTCGCTACAACAGGTATGGGGAAGCATTAAAAGCAGTCTATGACCAAACCTAGCATATCGTTATCCAAAGTTGTAGTACTTGGTCTGAGTTGGTTAGTCATGCTAGTTTGTGCAAACAACTTTGGCTCTTTTTTCGGTTGGAAAGAGCAAGTTGAAATTGTTTCATCGGCTCTAGACTTTGACAGATCACCTAAAGGATTGGTGACTGCAGATATAGTTGTTCAAACGAAAAGGATGTATGTTGGACTTGCGTTTCAGAGCACAGCACTAATTTCTTCAAACTATCTTGGGTTTTCAAAAGATGATCTCTACAAAAAAGAGAATCGCGAAAAATTAGAGTTCATTCGAATGGTGCACTTCAAAGCAGGATCTATTAAAGAATATTTTTCAAATCCATTATTTTTTTCATCGATAGATATTGAAAAACCATCCTTATTAAAGATTTGTAGCCTCGCCTCAGTATTGACGTTGGCTATTTTCATTTCATACGCGTTTTTGGGTTCCTTAATTAAGGCTTTATTGTTTTTCTCGTCAGTACCGCTGTCTGGACTAGTTTTGTCCCTAATTTGAATGATTTATATGATTGTTAACCTACGAATTTTTAATCTGATTGGTCTTGCATTCTGCCTATCATTTGGCGCCAGTGCAAATGCGACAACAGAGAATATTAAAACTGCGAATCCTGTAAATAAGCAACTAGTTGTCGAGACTAGTTTCGTATACACAGTTAGTCCTTATACAAACGGAAAAATAATTCTTCGGGGCTCTGGAAGCGATAACTTCAATTACCTTACGCCAGAGTCAGCATTAGTTTCTTATTTGACTTCATTTCAAATTGGAAGTTACGCAAGGATGCGGCAATCATGGACGATTGATTCTTTGAGACTTATGGATCAAATCGATAAGAAAACAAATGTGTCGACAGAAGAGCGATTTAAGACCATTTCTGAAAAATATAGGAATTCAGACATCAATCTGAAGAACCGTATCGTTTACGACAAATTTGTACTTATTGATTTTGAATTGAGGCAACTAAATGAGCTTGTAATGCAAGACACCTTGGCGTTTGTCAAAGATAAAGATGATCAGTGGCGCCTAACTCAGGAGTTAGCTGGCATTCCAATCCTTGCAAATTGGAACGCAGCGAGCGGAAGAATTCGGCTTCCTCCATTGAGAAACTTTCTTGATTTAGTTAACGGTAATCGTTGAGTGAATTATTTTTGTTTGCTTGAGCTTACCAAACTATTATTAAATTAGCCAGACTTTAGTTATGCCACCTTCGCAAGCCATATCTTTATATGCCGCGACTCGCTCGCGCAGCATGTGCTCGAGAGTCAGGGCCATAGGCTGCATGGTAACGACGCGCGCCCAACAAGCATTCGTTGATTGTTTTCTAAATCGATACTATTTCAATAGCGCTCTACACAACACATATACAGACCATCTGCGGTTTCATTCTCTAAACCCATTGTTTTCGGGCTCTTTCAGGTCGCATGCGTTTCTCACCGTCTGGGTTCAAGTCAATGGCCAAACCATCCCCTTATGCGGCATGCGCAAATCGAAGATTCGTACAGGTGCTTTGAAACTTGGTATGCCGAGTGAAAAATCTGCTCGCAGCGGTTACT
>JAYWHF010000522.1:0-7279 GCA_043777855.1 Gammaproteobacteria bacterium
GCGCCGTTTTTCTTCAAGCGATTCTTTCGATAATGTTCGTGCGTCTATTTTTTTCATGCATGCATTGTAGCAGCTATATTATTCCGCCGGGTTAATAGCTCTGAATCCACTTGATATTCAGTTCCAAGACACTATCAACGTCATCGACGCGAATTATCGCTTTTCCGCGACAGAGTTTCGCAACGGTGGATTACATAATGAAGCGGGAAAGAATTCCGGGTCCTGCAAAATCTTTTCATTTGCAAAATTACACAAGCTAACAAAAGAGCAAACTCTGCATTGTTTTGGCGATTACTATCGAATTGACGTACTACAACATCCAAGTGCCGAAGATCATAAAAATATTCGCTGCTTTATTAACTTTGGATGGGAAGGAATTGTGTTTGGCGGACAGGCGCTGAGCTAAATGAAACCGGCGTTAAGCGTTAGGACAAAAGCTCACCAAGAAATATAAGGCGGACTCAACCGCCTACAGTAAAATTCTTGAAATACCTTAGCCTTAAAGTAACGAAAAAAAGTCTAACGTCTTGGCGGCATTCCACCCATACCGCCGGGTAACGCGCTGCCGATGCCGCGCATCATCTTAGCCATGCCGCCACCTTTCATTTTCCCCATCATTTTTGCCATTTGTTTGTGTTGTTTTAACAGGCGATTGAGATCTTGAATTTGCGTACCCGAACCTAAAATGATCCTGCGCTTACGCGAGCTACTCAGCTCATCCGGATTGCGCCGCTCACCGGGTGTCATAGACCCTATAATAGCTTCCATGGTCTTAAATTGTTTATTAATGACGGAAGACTGAGCAATTTGCGCTATGTTCCCCATGCCCGGCAACTTATCAAGCATGGAGGTCAACCCACCCATGTTGTTCATTTGTTGGAGCTGATCGCGCAAATCTTCAAGATCAAACTTTTGTCCTTTGTTAACTTTCTTAATTAACTTGTCGGCTTTTTCTTTATCGATAGTGCGCTCGACTTGTTCAATTAACGAGAGCACATCACCCATACCGAGAATACGCGATGCAATACGATCCGGATGGAATGGTTCAAGCGCATCAACCTTCTCGCCCATTCCAAGAAATTTGATCGGCTTACCAGTAACGTGCCGCACAGACAGCGCCGCTCCTCCGCGCGCATCACCATCTGCCTTTGTAAGAATGACACCCGTTAACGGTAATGCATCGTTAAAAGCTTTGGCGGTGTTAACCGCATCCTGACCTATCATTGCATCAATAACGAAGAGAGTTTCAATAGGCTTAATCGCCGCATGCAAATTCTGAATTTCAGTCATCAGCTCATTGTCGATATGCAAACGACCGGCTGTGTCCACAATCACAACATCAAAGAACTGGCGTTTTGCATGATCAATAGCAGCGCGTGCTATATCAATTGGTTTTTGTTCGTTAGTCGACGGAAAAAACTCAGCTCCAACCTCGGCGGCCAAGGTTTGCAATTGCTGGATTGCGGCTGGACGATAGATGTCAACGCTCACGACGAGAACTTTTTTCTTTTCACGTTCTTTTAAAAATTTTGCCAACTTGGCGACTGACGTCGTTTTACCAGCACCTTGCAACCCTGCCATTAAAACAATCGCCGGTGGCTGCTGAGCAAGATTTAAGCTCTCATTGGCCTGCCCCATCATTTCAACGAGCTCCTTCTCAACAATTTTAATAAATTGTTGACCCGGATTGAGTGCTTTGCTGATTTGTTGACCCAGTGCTCGACTACGAACCTGGTCGATGAATAATTTCACTACCGGAAGCGCAACGTCTGCCTCCAACAGCGCCTTACGCACATCACGCAACGCATCTTTAATATTGTCATCGCTTAAGCGAGCTTTACCGGTAATGCTGCGAAAGGTAAGGGATAAACGATCCGTTAAATTTTCAAACATGATTTATCTCAATCAACTGCTGGTGATGGGGGATTTTATTAAAAAATGGCCGCAATTATAACCGCAAAAAAGGCAATGCGACAAACCCGTACCGACGATTTACGCCTAGGCAATAGCATTTAGCCGGGCCTTATGACAAACTCCCAATTGAGTACCACTATCATTAACAGAAACCATTGATCATCAGCATAACTTATTTGCCTTCCGGCCCCTTAATTGCAGAGCCACGTATTTATGATCTTTATTATTGCCAACATCATCGCTGCATCGCTTTATAGCGCCCTGAGTATCATGCTGGTCACTCAAGTTATGCGTCAAACATCGCCAAGAATCAATGCATTATTAGCCGCCATCGCGCTGACTTTGTGCTTTCACGCAATCGGTATTTATGGAATTAGTGTCAAGAAAGCCGGCATACAGCTCAGTTTATTTGCCGTATCGTCAATGATTTTTTGGGTTATAAATTGCGTTGTATTACTGAGCAGCCTTAAAAAGCCGTTGCACAATGTATTTATTTTCTTACTCCCACTCTCTGCGGTTGCCGTAGTGGCTGCTGCGCTCAGCCGCAGCCAAAGCTCGATAATACAACTCGATAACAAGCTCGCAAGCCACGTAGTGCTGTCTATTTTAGCCTACAGCCTACTCGCTATAGCAACACTGCAAGCGCTACTACTCGCTTATCAAAACCGACAACTAAAAAGCAAAGCAGGATTGCACAGCTTGCGTTATTTGCCACCACTGCAAACGATGGAAGCACTTCTGTTTGAGTTTTTGCTGGTCGGGGAGATTTTATTAACGCTTTCAATCGTAACGGGATTTATTTTTTTAGAAAATATTTTTGCGCAACATCTAGCACAAAAAACGTTTTTCTCTATAGTTGCTTGGTGCGTATATGCATTTTTGCTGATAGGGAAGTACAAACTCGGATGGCGCGGCAATACCGCCATCCGCTGGACCTTAGCAGGCTTTCTCTTTTTGATGCTGGCTTATTTTGGGACAAAATTGGTATTAGAAGTTATCTTGCACAGGGTTTGATGAAATGATCAAGAACGCGGCCCCAAAAAGGGCCATGCGCTTGACTTAGTTCCGCCGCCACTGAGTTCCACCTGCTTTCGAATCTTCAAGCACTACTCCTTGCACCAATAATGTTTTTCGAATTTTATCAGCTCGCGCGAAGTTTCTCTCGGCTTTTGCTTGCGCACGCTCAACAATTAAATTTTCTATTTCTGCAACGCCTATTGCGTCGCTCGCGCCAGCTTGCAAGAATACTTCAGGACTTTCTTGCAATACACCCAAAATCAAACCCAAGGCTTTTAATTGCCCCGCAAGACTCGTAGCGAGTACCACATCATTCTTAGCGTTATTCAAATCACGGACCAGATCGTACATGACGGCAAGCGCAACTCGAGTATTAAAGTCATCATTCATGGCTTCAACAAATGCGTTGTAATAATCGCTTTCTTGCATACAGTTTAGCGCAAGTGGCGCAATATCAGCGTAGTCGCGCAAAGCTCCGTAAAAACGCTCCAATCCAGTACGAGCTTCAATTAAACTATCTTCAGAATAGTTTATTGGGCTGCGGTAATGGCTGCTAATTAAAAAGAAGCGCACTATCTCAGGCTGATATTCCGCAAGCACATCACGAATAGTAAAAAAATTATTAAGCGATTTCGACATTTTTTCGCCGGCGACACGTAAGGGTGCTACGTGCATCCAATAATTAACATACTGACGACCATTAGCTGCTTCACTTTGTGCAATTTCATTTTCATGATGAGGAAATTGCAAATCAGCACCGCCACCATGAATATCAATTTGGTCTCCGCAGCAATGTTTGCTCATGGCGGAGCATTCAATATGCCAGCCAGGCCTACCTTCACCCCACGGTGATAACCACGAAGGCTCACCCACTTTAGCCGCTTTCCACAAAACAAAATCACGAGGATCTTCTTTAATGTCCTCCACTTCAATACGCGCACCAGCAAGTAGTTCATCGATGTTTTTATCAGAGAGTTTTCCATAACCCCCGAAACTTGTTACCCGGTAATAAACATCACCGTTGGCTGCTGCATAAGCATGACCTTTTTCAATCAAAGTTTGTACCATCGCAATAATTGGTGCGATGAATTCTGTAGCGCGAGGCTCAATGCTCGGCGGCAGAATTCCCAGAGATTTTTCGTCAGCATGCATAGCATCGATGAAGCGAGCCGTTAACTGCTGGTAAGGCTGATTGACTTCATTGGCGCGACGAATAATTTTATCATCAATATCCGTAATATTATGTACATAGTTAAGATCCCAGCCTTGAGAGCGCAAAAATCTCGCGGCCACATCAAACGCGATTGAGGTGCGCGCGTGCCCAATATGGCAATAGTCATAGACTGTAATGCCACACACATACATCGAAATCTTCCCTGGCTGCAGAGGTTTAAAAATTTCTTTTTGTCGAGTTAAGGTGTTATATATTTGAAGCATGATTTTATTCCTTAAAAAAAATTTAGATGCTGCAAGAACATCTTAAAAACGTGAGTTTCCCATTCAGGGTTCATTTTCAATCATCATTTTTTGCGAAACTATCTTTTAAACTAATGGTACGATTAAACACTAATTTTTCGTTGCTACTGTATTTACTATCCAAACAAAAATACCCCTGGCGCTCAAACTGAAAATGATCACTTGGACAGGCATTCGCCAAACTAAGCTCCGCTTTACAGTTTTGCAAAACTTCCATGCTACTCGCATTAATGCAATCTAAGAAATTTTTGCCGCCCGCATCAGGTGCCTCATCGGTAAATAGGCGCTCATATAAACGCACCTCACAATTCACATGTTGACTTGCCGACACCCAGTGAACAACGCCTTTAGCCTTAATGCCATCTTCTGGATCTTTACCTAAAGTGCCCTCGATAATACGAGCAAAGATTTCAATGATATTGCCTTGCTCATCTTTAACCATCTTATCCGCTTCGATGATATAAGCATTACGTAAACGCACCCGTTTACCCAACACCAGGCGCTTATACTTTTTATTGGCTTCTTCACGAAAATCTTCTTGCTCAATAAAAATGGTTTGCGTAAAAGGCACGTCACGAACGCCTAGCTCTTCTCTATTGGGGTGATTGTGCGCCGTTAATATTTCCAATTTATTAACCAAATAATTTGTTAGAGTTACTTTCAATGGTTTCAAGACACACATAGCCCGTGGTGCATTCTTATCTAAATCGTCACGCACGCAAAACTCAAGCACACCTACATCAACAATACCGTCAGAACGAGTCACACCAATACGCTCGCAAAAATCACGCAATGCTGTGGGCGTATAGCCCCGGCGACGCATACCAGAAATGGTAGGCATACGCGGGTCATTCCAGCCGTCCACATGACTTTCATCGACAAGCTGTTTTAACTTGCGTTTACTCGTCACTGAATAATTAATGTTTAAGCGCGCAAATTCGTACTGACGAGGAACTGCTGGAACCGGTAAATGCTGAATAAACCAATCGTATAGTGGTTTATGATCTTCAAACTCCAAGGTACAAATCGAGTGAGTGATACCTTCAATGGCATCACTTTGACCATGAGCAAAATCATACGAGGGATAAATGCACCATTTGTCGCCAGTTTGGTGATGAGGCGCTTTCTTAATCCGATAAATAATAGGATCTCGTAAATTTATATTGGGCGAGGACATATCAATTTTCGCGCGTAAAGAACAAGTTCCTTCAGCAAAACTGCCTAAGCGCATTTTTTCAAACAGCGCCAGATTCTCTGCAATACTGCGGTTGCGAAACGGGCTATTTTTACCAGGTTCAATCAAGGTCCCACGATACTCACGCATTTGATCGGTATTTAAATCGCACACAAATGCCAAACCTTGCTCAATCAAAAAAATAGCCCACTGGTGCAATTGATCAAAATAATCTGAGGTATAGCGAACTTTACCGCTCCATTTAAAACCCAACCATTCCACATCTTGCATAATTGAGTTAACAAATTCTTCACTCTCTTTTTCTGGATTGGTATCGTCAAACCGCAAATTACACGTGCCACCAAATTCATTAGCAAGGCTAAAGTTTAAACAAATAGATTTTGCATGACCTATATGCAGATAACCGTTAGGCTCTGGAGGAAAACGCGTGGCAACTGATTTATGAATCCCCTGCTCCACATCTTTACGGACAATTTGTTGTAAAAAATGCAATGGTTTTTTAGATTCGGTAGCGCTGGCGTCTGATGAAACGTGATGATCGGTCATGCTGCTATTCATTCCAAGTTAAAAAAATTGGCTAAAGTGGCGGCTATTGTATGTAAGCTGGAAGCGCTTGTCATTCTAGCAAAGAGCATTTTGCAGCGCGTCACTTCGGGTTTGATCGATAATCCTGGCGTCGTTGTAATTGATAACGCGAAACGGCACGCTCATGCTCAGCCAATGTGACTGAAAACGCTGAGGTGCCATCACCTTTAGCCACAAAATAAAGAGCACTCCCCGCCGCCGGATGCAGCGCAGCGTGCAACGACGCTTTACTCGGCATTGCAATTGGTGTTGGAGGCAATCCATCAATTACGTAAGTGTTGTACGGGGTAACTCGCCGCAAATCGCTCTTGCCGATTTTACCCTTGTAATCAGCGCCCATACCGTAGATAACTGTGGGGTCTGTCTGCAAACGCATTCCCTGCTGTAAACGTCGAACAAAAACCCCCGCAATCTGGTCCCGCTCTCCAGCCCAACCCGTTTCTTTTTCAATAATCGAGGCCATAATTAAAGCCTGATAAGCATTTTTGTAAGGCAAATTATCAGCTCTTGTTGCCCAAAGCTCATCCAAGATTTTGCGCATAGCCTTGTGAGCCTGGGTTAATACCTCAACATCTGATGCACCCTTTGCAAAGTTGTAGGTGTCGGGGTAGAACCAACCTTCAAGGTGAGATATCGGCACATTAAGAATGCTCAACTGCTCCGAGGGACTTCTGTTAGAAAGCTGGTGTATAAGCTCTGGCTGCGCACTGAGTGCCGCAATCACTTGACGAATAGTCCAGCCCTCTAAAAAAACAACTTGATGCAACACAACGTCACCACTATTGAGTTTCTCTAACAATCGCAACGGTGTTGTACCCGGATTTAAAAAATACTCCCCAGCATGAATTTTTTCTCGCTGATAATAGCGAGCATACCAACCCAGCCATCGCGGATGTGAAAGTATTTTTTTGTTTGCTAGGTCTTGCGCAAGATGGGATAAAGACTTTCCGCTCTCAAGTACATAGGTATAACCATCACCAGGAATTAACAGAGGCGTGATCAGCCATGACTGAAATTTATTCCAAGTATCTACCATTAAAAAAGTCACAGCGATCAGTATTGCAATGAATACAAAACCAAATTTTCTGCTTT
>JAYWHF010000523.1:0-2617 GCA_043777855.1 Gammaproteobacteria bacterium
CCCATGCCGCACAGATTTTGTGCGTGCAAAGTTGCTTAAATACGGCTTGTTTAAAGGCGAGGTGTTTAAAATCGGTATTATCGATACCATACAGCATTGTATGGGGGTGGCAGCCTCAAAAATCAAACTGCTTTTTTCAAATATCGTGACTAAATTACTTAAATCTCTGACGGCATCAGCAAAACTGCGCAAAGCTACCAAATCAAGCGATGCGCCCCAGCTTGATAAAACTGCTTGGTTGCGTGCGGCCGCTGGCGCTATTGCTGAGGACGGTTTTAACGGCACCCGTATTTTGCCGCTATCCAAGCAATTGGGCGTTACACGCGGCAGTTTTTATTGGCATTTTGCGGACCATGCGGCTTTTGTTGCCGCGTTTGTAGTTTATTGGCGTGATCAGCAATTACGTGCGGTTGAGGCGTTTAAGCATGATTCTACTGATCCGGTAACTGCCTATGCGCGCCTACTTGATTTAGTGTTGACCGATACCGGCACCGAGTTAAAACGCCTAAAAGTAGAATTTGCCCTGCGCGGTTTTGCGCGGCGCGATGCATTTGCGGCCACAGCCGTGGCGCAAGTAGATCAAGCCCGTACACAACTGTTCGTACCTATCGTTTCCGGTTTGGCTGATACAGTGGCTGAGACAGAGTCTTTAGCTCATTTACTCCTTGTACAAATGTCTGGTGCGCAACACGCTATTGCGGGGCCAACATGCAATCCTAAAACAGTTGCAGGCATGAAGCATGCTATGTTGAGAGCACTTGCAGCGCTACATATTGCTCATGCGCGCAATGGTATGAAAACGGAAAAGGACACTAATAGCGCAAAAGTAAAAGTAAAAGTAAAAAAAGGAAAGGATAAGTGAAGCAAAAAATACTCGTTACCGGCGCCAGCGGCTATATTGGATCGCATACCTGTTTGGTGTTGTTGCAAGCAGGCTATGAAGTGGTGGGCTTAGATAATTTATGCAATAGTGCAGCAGAATCGGCACGCCGCGTACAGCAACTTAGTGCCAAATCGATGGATTTTATTGTTGGCGATGTACGCGACGCTGCGTGCTTAAACGCGCTTTTTAATGCGCATAAAATTGACGCAGTTATCCATTTTGCGGGCTTAAAAGCCGTCGGCCAATCGGTTGCGCAGCCGCTTAATTATTACGATAACAATGTTGTTGGCACCTTAAAATTGGTCGCCGCTATGCAGGCTGCAAACGTGAAGAGGCTTATATTTAGCTCTTCTGCAACGGTTTATGCAGCAACAGGTAGCCCGCGCTATGTGGAATCTTCACCCCTTGGGCCAGTTAGCCCCTATGGATTTAGCAAGTTACATGTCGAGCAAATCCTTAACGATTTAGCCTTGAGCGATACTGCATGGAAAATTATGCAGCTGCGTTACTTTAACCCCGTTGGCGCGCACGAAAGTGGTGCAATTGGAGAAGATCCAAGCGGCATTCCCAACAATTTAATGCCCTATATTTCGCAAGTGGCAGTAGGAAAGTTGGCCGAACTTGCGGTGTACGGCAACGACTACCTCACACCCGATGGCACCGGCATGCGTGACTATATTCATGTGATGGATTTAGCCGAAGGCCATTTAGCAGCGCTTTCGGCTATTGGCAACCTTAAAGCGGGCACGACAGCCATCAATTTAGGTTCGGGTCACGCCAGCAGTGTGCTGGAGGTAATTGCAGCGTTTGAGGCTGCCAGTTGTAAGCGTATTGCCTACAAAATTGCACCGCGCCGCGCTGGCGATATTGCCGAATATTTTGCTGATGCAACATTAGCCGCAACGCACTTAAATTGGCGCACCAAACGCGATCTAAACCAAATGTGCCGCGATGCGTGGCGCTGGCAGCAGGAGAATCCGCTTGGGTTTCGTTAAAAAATGCGATTTTTATCATCTGCCGTGAGCCATTTAAGGTTAGGGCTTCATCTGCAGCGATGCAACTTAAAGTTGCCGCCAAGTTTAGATTGATTTTGATTAAAGAATTTCTTGTAGACGCCCTAAAATAGGGCATCTTCAGAGCTTAAATATTTTCTAAATCACTGTTTTAGCAAACTTCAAATAACCCCGCTGCACCCATGCCACCGCCAATGCACATGGTGATTACCACATACTTTACGCCGCGCCGCTTGCCTTCAATTAACGCATGGCCCACCATGCGCGCACCGGACATGCCATATGGATGGCCAATGGCAATTGCGCCACCGTTTATGTTTAATCGCTCATCGGGAATACCCAGTTTATCGCGACAGTAAATCACCTGTACCGCAAAAGCTTCATTGAGTTCCCACAAACCAATATCGTCTATTTTTAGGCCGGTACGCGCTAGCAATCGCGGTATGGCAAACACGGGGCCAATACCCATTTCATCAGGTTCGCAACCGGCAACGGCGAAGCCTCTAAAAATGCCAAGAGGGTTTAAATTACGCTGTTCTGCAAGCTTTGCATTCATTACCACGCACGCTGCTGCCCCATCAGAAAACTGGCTTGCATTGCCTGCCGTAATTACGCCACCAGCAACGGCGGAACGTATTTTTGCCACACCTTCGATGGTAGTGTCAGTACGAATACCTTCATCATCAGTCACGGTGACTTCGCGCGTGCCGAGTGCGCCAGT
>JAYWHF010000524.1:0-2613 GCA_043777855.1 Gammaproteobacteria bacterium
TTCAATCTTCGGAAAGCGAGCATCACTAAAAGACAAAGGCCTTAACGTATTAAACACTCAACAGACCCGCTCCGGCGGGTTTTCTGTTTCTAGTGGCAAGTTAAATGCGCAATCTCTTGATTCGTATGATGGAATGCATAGTGCGGGGCGCTATCAGCAATTTGGTGATGCAGCTGTGAGTGTCGAGCAAACGATACAAGATGCAGAAAAAATCATAGGCTTTCCTGTTCCGTTTGATGTGCTGGTGAGGAATGATTTGCCAGATGGCGTTCCTATGCGATTTAATTTAACGACAGGGCATATTGAAACTACCGGAGAACCTTTGGCGAGATGGCAAGCTGCGCAATATATGGTTGAAGAAGTTTTACACGGCATTGATGTTGTTCGGCCAAACAGAAATAACTTTGGCAAACAGGCGAATCTGTAAGCCCCTTGCGTCTGCCCAAGTTCTGCCCAATAGGAAATCCGATCTTTTCCGAATAACAAAATCCCAATATTTCCTAATACAAAGTGATTGGTGCTCATGGCAATTCAATAGGCCATTGAAAAAGTTTGCCGACACTTTTCTTTAGGGAGTTCAAAAGCGGCTTGTCTGAAACTCATGCTCACGTTACCTTTGATGCGTTTATCAACCCTACAAAGGAACGCATGATGTCAGATTATGAATATTTGGAGCTACCAACGTGCTTCGGAGGTACAGGTAAGATCGGAGGTAGAGATTTGACCCCTATTGCTGACCCACATAAGGAAATCCCAGATTCACTTGACGTGCCTTTGGTGATACGAACACGGCTAAATAGTGATACACCTGAAGAGCAGGCGCGTCGCATCGAGCGACTTGAGGGGAAATCTTTACTTAAAAAGGTAGTCGGGTTTTTTCGTTTGTAGCTAACGATTATCGAACCTTTATGAGCTTGTAAAAACTTGAAGTGCGATTAATGCGAAAACCTTACAAAACCTTTGGCTGACAACCATCACAAACTTAATATTAATAAAAATTAATTGATGAAGATTAATCCCCGGAGGCTTAAGACCGTAATTTTGAGGGGTAGCATTTAAAAGTGGTGCTATATTTGGTGCTACTTCGAAAAAGCTAATTATAAAAATTCGATTGTAAACAACATGTTGAATGAATTTTTCTAGTCCGGCCTTGGTACCATTAGTGTTATTTTGCATCGTTAAGCGTTGACCAAAACACAAAAAAAAGCCGCTGATTCAGCGGCTTTTTTTTGTTCTAGTTTTTTCACTTTTTTTGCCATAGTTAACTTAATTACTTTTCTCTAGGTGTCGGCTGACGCACATTAAGCATCGCTTGGGCGTACGCGGGAATAGGGTGGCGCATGTGCAATGTTGCCAAAAATCAAAGCATCTTACTCTGCTAAAAATAATAGTTTCTTGAACCAGAGTGAATTTTTTTTCAGTTCATTAACTATTACCAATCCAACGAATACGCCCGCAGAGTTTGCGCAGATATCTAGAAAATCAAATGTTCGTGGCGGCATAAAATGTTGCCCGATTTCGATGCCGATGGAAAAGAGAATTAAAAAAACTGCGTTGTGGCTTTTGATTTTTTTGGGGTAAGCAAAGCTTATGGAGAATGCGGCAATGAAATAGCCACTGAAATGCATTATTTTATCGTTGAATGCTGGCGCATAGTGTTCCGGTGATGGAGTTAGCCCCATAAACAAAAAGGATATCAAAAGCGCAATGAATTGTACTAAGTATAGTGATCGCCAGAAAAACATTTGTATTCTCAAAAAATGGTGATGCAAGCTATGGGCGCTTACTTTGCCAATGATACCAAGGATTCGGCGGCGTAGAGATCTTGCGGAGAATTAATGTTAAAAAAGGGATCGTAATCAGTAGCGGAAAATTCAACACTCATTGGTTTGTATTGCAGTATCCATTCTTGCAGGCGAGGTATTTCACCTGTTTCCAATTGTGACTTTATCTGAGGGAGCAAAGATATATGCCATAGAGCGAATACTGGGTGAACTTGCAGTTTGGAACTTGCGACTATAAGAGATGGTTTTTCAGATCGCAAAGCTGATATTCCAGTCAATTCATTTAAACGCTGTACCATATCTAGTGGAAAAAACGGTGTATCTGAGGCAAAGCTCGCCAGCCATTGTTGGTTCGGTGCATTAGTCGCCATCCAGTCTAAACCGGCGTGAATACCCGCTAGTGGGCCGAGATTATTGGCAAAGATATCAGCTATCACAGGCAGTCGCGAACGCGCAAAGCGCAAGCTGCTGCCGTTGGCATTCAACAGCAGTTGCGGAACCTGGGGTTGTGCTCGTTCAATGGTACGTTGTAGTAGCGTTTTACCGGATAGTGGAAGCAGGCACTTATCTCCCCCGCCCATGCGACGGGCAAGCCCGCCTGCGAGAATAATGCCTACAATTGATTCTGCTGATTTCATAAATTATGACTTTGTGCCGTTGAGTGACCGATAAATAGTTCTGTTTGTCTAACGCGCTGTTTGTCCTTCTCTCTATCTATCGATTCCCTAGCTGTAAGGGTGAGCTGCTCTATGCTTGGTGGCGCATAAAGCAACATTGAGTCTTAGCGAGTAGTTTAACTGTTTGAGGAATCTATGCCTAAGATATTTAA